>NZ_JBFRLX010000247.1:0-7952 GCF_041470165.1 Vibrio sp. 10N.286.46.A8 | reverse complement strand
TCTGGCTCTGGCTCTGGCAAGGATTCAACGACATCTTCAAACTGATCGCTACCTTGGATTTTCGGTTCAAAGTCAAAATCAGAGGCAACATTCGCAGGCGACTCTACATCGTCTATAGCTTCGGCTAACCAGTCTTCAACCGTCTCTTCATCATCTTCAGAGATATCATTTAAAGACGATGGCGATACTTGCTCTTCATAACTAGCAGCGATCTCTTCACGCTGTTCTTGGGCCTCGGCTTCTTTCGGCTCTGGTTCTGCTTCTTGTTGTACAGTTTCTTCTTGAACTCGCTCTTCAAAAACTGGTTTGTCAAAATCAGAATTCTCAGAGAGCACTGAGTCGATATCCAGTTCATCATCTTCAACCGATGATGCGGTTTCTTCAGCGGATACTATTTTTTCCGCTGACACTTCATTGCTGGCTGAAAGAGACGCTTGCTCTGGTTCAACCGTATTTTCAATTAATGACTCAACAGGCTCTTCTGTCGCTGGCAATAAATCATTGTCATCAGAAGTCATTAACTCATCAATCAAGGCTTCGTCTGTTGTTTCTAGCGAGTCATCAAGTAAAGCATCTGTTGCCGGTGCGACACCGAACAAATCATCGATAAAGTCATCACGATTAAAGGCTTCATTATTTTCTGGCTTAACGTCTGCACTGTCTTGAATCACTTCCGAATCTAACGATTCATCACTAATGACTTCAGCTTGTGGTGTTGCACTAATGTCCGATGCTTGCTCAGACTCAGCTTCAGGTGTTTCTGAGGTTAACGGAGTAAGTTCGATCTCTGAATCCTTTTCGGACTCATCGCTGGCGTTGTCAAAACCAAAGGCTTCGTCTAACTCTTTATCAAACGCCTTCTCTTCAGGTTCAAGCTCGTCTTCAATGCCACTTGTCAGTAGATCATCAAATGGGTCTAAAGATTCTGAATCTTGTTCATCGGTTTCACCGACTGATAGATCATTACCTAGCAGTTCATCTAACGTCTCGTCACCTTCGACGGTAAGTTGAGCATCATTGGCGTCATCGTCTAGAAAATCATCTAGTAAGTCTGTGCTCTCGGCATCGAGTTCAAAGTCATCATCAGAATCATCAATCAACTCATCCAAGGTTTCAGTACTGTCTTCCGAAATATCTAGCTCATCATCGGTCGACAAGCCTGAGAGTTCTTCGAGTTCAGATAATGAGTCAAAACCTAGAGGATCACTCTCAGACTCATCATCCGATTCATCTTCCAACATATCATCTAGGAGATCTGTTGAATTACTGAGATCAACATCATCCCCTGTCAATTGCTCATCGAGCAGGTCGACACTGCCTTGAGTTTCTTCACTTTCGGTTGGCAGATCAAACTGAGAAAGGATGTTATCGATATCATCATCAGACGCCAAAGCGCTGTTTAGATTCTCAGCAACCTCGTCATCATTATCGAGATTCATTGGCTCATTGACTTGATCGTTCTGAGCCGCAACCTGAGCGAAGATGTCATCAATATCATCTTCTACACTAGGAGCCGAAGGTTGTGACGTCTGCTGCTCTGAGATCAACGAATCGATATCAAATTCATCGTTGCTCACACCCGCAGGTGCAGTATCGCTCTGTTGCTCAGAGATAAGCGCATCAATGTCAAAATCATCGGTTGCTGATGTGTCGGTATTAGAAATCGAATCACTTTGCTCTTCTGAGATTAAAGCATCAATATCGAAGCTATCATCATCTTCATCATCAAGCGCAAATAGATCGTCTAATAGAGATTGGTCTAGTTCGTTAGAGCCTAGGTCTTCAGTCTCAGAATCCTGTGATAGTAGCGATTCAATATCTTCATTCGACATTGAGTTATCATCTGAAAGATCAAAGTCGGCCTCATCAGAACCGAGTTCGCTTTCTGATGTTTTATCAAGTGCGCGCTCCATCTCTTCAAGACCAAGCGCCTTGTCATCGCCATTGACACTAATGCCGTTGCTGCTGTCTAACTCCAGATCATCGAAGTTAGTGTCTAAGTCACCATTTTCGCCAATACTCGCAAATGGGTCGTCATCGTCATCATCGAGATTAAAATCGAGATCAGAATCATCTAAACCTGCAAATACATCTTCTTCAGGCGATGCTTGGTCATCAAATAACTTATCAGCATCATCTTCATTGCCAAATTGTTCATCGTCTAAAGACAATTCATTATCAAAGTCGTCCATCTCATCGCCTAAAGCGATAGGCGCGACGCTACTTACATCTGATTGAATTGGTTGGTCTTGTGTCGGCTGATCATCATTTTTAGAACGGCGCCCCAACAAGATCACTATGATAAGACCAAGTAGCAGACCTGGAATAACCGCAAGAGCAGTAACTAACCAACCATTTGATAACAATTGATCCATGGCACTTGGAGCCATTTTTGCAATCTCAGCGTTCTTTCTACGCTCTTCATCAAGCAGCTTTTCCACTTCGCTACGAATGCGGTCTTCATCACTAAGTTCTGTTTTTAGCTCATCTACTTCCAATTGAACATTCGACAACATCAGACGAAGTTGATGGTTTTTCTCTTCAAGTGACAATAGCTCAGTTTCTGAAAGCTCTAGCTGTTTCTCTAGCTTGTTCATCTCTTGGGTTGGAGCTGATTGAGCTGGAGATGATTGAGTTGGAGACAATGGCTTTTTAGCGGCTTCAGCTGTGCTTACTTGCTTTGCAGGAACAACATTGTTTGAGCTTGCATCAGGGCGGCTTGACGCTTGCGCTGGTTTTGGCTTTGACACTGTGGGTTTAGTCACAGGAGCATCGAGCTTAGCAAGGTGCGCATTCATGATGTTAACGGCTTGCTGTGTAGAACTTGCACGTGCTTGCTCTAAAGAAGGCACTCGTAAATTACTGGCAGGCAGCAAGCTGTGGATATTCTGGTTTTCAAACGCTTGTGGATTTAGACGATAAATAGCCAACAAGGTTTGCTGAACTGAAACGGAATTATCAGGGCGTAACTTTGAGGCAATTGACCACAATGTTTCCGACCCCAAAGTTGGGCCGTAAAAACGAGAAGGCCCAGCACGATTCAATTGTGCTCTTTGAAGAGGTTCGGAAAACGTAGGCGCTGATTGTATCTGGCCATTAGGCCCTACAACTCGAATGGAATCTGCACGAACAACGGAAATCTGAGTCGCCATGAGAATGGCAAAAGGCATTAACCACGGCTTGAAAAATTGAAACATAAAAGGCTCAGCTAGGTGCTTAAATTCGAATAAATTGATGAACTGTTAAATATATCGGATAAACGACGTAAAGCTATAGAGATGAAAACAAAAAATGTGTTGCAGCGACAATATTCGCAGCAATTTCACACAATTTAACTAACAATATTTTCAATCGATTAAAAAAGCCCCACTAAAAGAGTGAGGCTTGTTTATCAAAGCAGTGAAGCTTAGAAGTAATCGCGAATCAGAACTTCCGCGATTTGAACTGCGTTTGTTGCTGCGCCTTTACGAACGTTATCAGCGACAACCCACATGTTCACACCGCTGTGATGGCTAATGTCGTTACGAATACGACCAACCATTACGTGGTCTTTACCACCTGCATCACGAACCTGAGTTGGGAAGTCTAGCGCTTGGAAAACTTCAACGCCTTCCGTGTTCTCTAGAAGCTGAATAACTTGCTCAGCACCGATTGGCGCGCGAGTTTCAATGTGTAGAGATTCAGCGTGACCATAGAACACAGGAACACGAACACAAGTCGGGTTAACCATGATTGAAGAGTCAGCAAAGATCTTTTGAGTTTCCCAAACCATCTTCATTTCTTCACGTGTGTAGCCGTTCTCTGTAAATTCATCGATTTGAGGAATACAGTTAAACGCGATCTGCTGTGAGAACGCTGACTTGTCAGCTGGCATACCGTTAAGAAGCTTAGCCGTTTGACCTGCTAGCTCATCGATACCCGGCTTACCTGCACCAGACACAGATTGGTAAGTTGAAACGTTAATACGCTCAAGGCCCACTTCATCGTGAATCGGTTTAAGCGCTACTACCATCTGAATAGTAGAACAGTTCGGGTTCGCAATGATGTTGCGGTTACGGAACTCAGCAATCGCTTCAGGGTTCACTTCAGGCACAACCAGAGGAACATCGTATTCGTAACGGAAACGTGAGGTGTTATCGATAACAACCACACCTTCGTCAGCGGCGATTGGAGCCCAACGTTCTGAAAGCTCGCTACCTGCAGAGAAAAACGCAATATGTACTTGAGACCAGTCGAAGTCTTCTACATTTTGTACTTGTATTGTTTTGCCGTTAAAACGGGAAGTTTTGCCTTCACTACGTTCACTTGCTAGTAAGTGCATTTCACCGACAGGGAATTTACGCTCTTTAAGTACTTCAAGAATGGTTTCACCAACCGCACCAGTCGCACCTAAAATAGCAATATTAAATTCTTGGCTCATTGTTTCTCTCTTTTATAAAGTTGGCTTTACCATAAAACCGAGTTTAGATAACGGCGTTAAATTACAAGATTCGTCGCCCGTTAACTCGACTGCACTGTACTCTCTGCGGTCCCAATATTCTTTACGCATCTTGTCAAAAGAACCCGGCGTAGAGATATTGCGACGGAATAAGGCGTCGTCTTTGCGCACATCATAGATCAACTGAGTCAAATTGTGCAGTGTTGCTTCATCCCAAGCTCTATCTAATTTCATTTGAGGCACTGGCGCTGTCGGTAATAAATCACTTGCATAAGCACGCTGTTCAGTACCTAAAAACTCACAATAACTGTTGAAGATCATCGTGGTACCACGCGCTTTACCCTCTAAACCGTAGCCCGCTACGTGAGGTGTTGCAAAAGCGAGCAACGGAAGAAGTTCAAAGTCGACTTCAGGTTCAAACTCAAACACATCAAGAACGGCAGTGAAACCATCGGCTTTTTGCAAGCGAGCTTTTAACGCTTGGTTATCAACAACTGGGCCACGAGCCGCATTAATCAGAATTTGGTCAGCACGTAAATTGTTCAGTACTTGCTCATTGATCAAATGATGCGTTGGGAGCTCACCTGTCTTAGTGATTGGCGTATGCAGAGTGATGACGTCTGACTGCTCAAGCAGAGTATCTAGCTCAGTAAATTCGCGAGTATCACCCTCTTGCTGTTTTAGAGGATCGTTCAGCAGAACTTTAATACCAATACCTTCAAGGCATTTCGCTAAGTAACTGCCTACCTGCCCACAGCCGATAATACCGACCGTTTTTTCGAATACAGAGAAACCTTGCTGCTGAGCCAACACCATCATCGCGCTGAACGCATACTCAGCCACACCCACTTTGTTACAGCCTGGAGCTGCAGTAAAGAAAATGCCACGTTCTTTCATCAATTCTTGGTCAACGTGATCCATACCTGCCGTCGCTGTGCCGACAAACTTCAGCTTGTTGGCTTTGCTGATCAATGACTCGTTCACCTTGGTGACAGAGCGAATCATCAAAGCGTCTACGTCAACTAGGTCGTCAGCAGTTAATGTGCGACCAGACTTCATTGTCACTTCCCCTAGCTGGCTAAAAAGCGCTTCAGCATAAGGCATATTTTCGTCGATTAAGATTTTCATTTGGCGAGTACTTTTGTTGGGGTCTATCGACCTAAATGTGAATTGAAATGATTGTGCAAAATTCCACACACGGTGTCGAGTAGCAATTGGAATACATTATAAATAAAGGGTTGAATCGCCTAGTCTGCACAAGCAAAAGCAGTAATAAGAACGACTACCTGAAATTAGAAAACTAAAGTCAGAAGACTAAAACGAAAAATGCCCGATTGAATAAACAATCGGGCAAACATCCAGAACAAAAGGATCCTATCTCGCTCTCCAGGAGACAGAGTCTTGCGTCTGTTCAACCAGTACTAACCAAAGCCAGTACTGATCAAGCTCTGGAAACCTTTCAATTTCTAAACTCAAATTTAAAAAACTATTTTCTAAAGCGAAGCTTATAAAGCTAAGGTTTAAAAACACGTTTGAAAATCAATGTTTAAAAAGCTTTGTTCTGTTGGTCAGGGTTAATGAGCGACACGTGCGTGTTGAATCAGCACTCACGTCACCCATTAACGATTAACCTTTTATTAATTTAACCTTAGCTTCAATTAGCCTTGGTATTTTTTGATTACTAGCGTTGCGTTCGTACCGCCGAAACCAAAGCTATTAGACATAACCGTTGTTAGCTCTTGTTCACGAGCTTCGGTTACGATGTCTAGGCCTTCGCCCGCTTCGTCTAGGTTTGCAACGTTAATGCTTGGTGCGATGAAGCCGTTATCAAGCATTAGCGTTGAGTAAATTGCTTCGTGTACACCAGCCGCACCTAGAGCGTGACCTGTCATCGCTTTAGTTGCTGAGATTGCAGGGCTGTTGCCGCCAAAGACTTCTTGGATTGCGCCAAGTTCTTTAACATCACCTACAGGAGTTGAAGTACCGTGAGTGTTCACGTAGTCAACGCCATCAACGTTTTGCATTGCCATCTTCATACAACGAACCGCGCCTTCACCAGAAGGAGCAACCATGTCGTAGCCATCTGAAGTCGCGCCGTAACCTACGATCTCGCCATAGATTTTCGCACCACGAGCAACAGCGTGCTCAAGCTCTTCGATAACTAGCATACCGCCGCCACCAGAGATAACGAAGCCGTCACGGTCAGCATCGTAAGTACGAGAAGCCAATTCTGGCGTGTCGTTGTACTTAGTAGAAAGTGCGCCCATTGCGTCGAACATCATAGTCAGAGACCAATCTAGTTCTTCACCGCCACCAGCGAATACTACGTCTTGCTTACCAAGTTGGATAAGCTCCATTGCGTGACCGATACAGTGTGCAGATGTTGCACATGCAGAACTCATAGAGTAGTTCACACCGCGGATTTTGAAAGGTGTTGCTAGACAAGCAGAAACCGTAGAAGCCATTGTACGTGGAACCATGTATGGGCCAACGCGCTTCACGCCTTTTTCACGGATGATGTCTACTGCGTTTACTTGGTTTAGAGATGAAGCACCACCTGAACCCGCTACGATACCCGTGCGGTCATTAGATACTTGATCTTCAGTTAAACCAGAGTCAGCAATTGCTTGCTCCATTGAAAGATAAGCGAATGCCGCTGCATCACCCATAAAGCGCATTTTTTTGCGATCGATATGGTCAGCAGGGTTCATTTTTAGGTTACCCCATACTTGAGAGCGCAAGCCATTTTCCTTGAACTGCTCTGAAGCGGTAATACCTGATTTACCCTCTTTCAGTGATGCTAAAACTTCTTCGACGTTGTTACCGATACTTGAAACAATACCCATACCGGTGATTACGACTCGTTTCATGTGACATTCCTATAATTCTAAATTCAGCTAGATGATAACTAAGAAGCCTAACAAAAGTGGTCAGCTTTCCTAGAAATTCGTACAATCCCTACCAACATATCGCTTCAAATCACAAAATGATAGATTTTATGACTTCAATTACTAATGCAGAGCTGGAATGGAATGAGTCTGGCACGCCAGTTTCAGACCAATTTGACGACGTTTACTTCTCTAATGTTAACGGTTTAGAAGAAACTCGCTACGTCTTTTTAAAACAAAACCACCTTCCAGAGCGTTGGGTTGAACATCAACAACGCCGTTTTGTGATTGCTGAAACCGGTTTTGGTACAGGTTTAAACTTTCTCGCAGTCTGGCAATGGTTCGATGCTTTTCTTAAAGATAACCCACAAGCTATGACCAAAGAGTTACATTTCATCAGTTTTGAAAAATATCCTTTAAATAAAGATGATCTGATCAAAGCGCACCAATCTTGGCCTGAACTAGCCCAGTATGCGACACAACTCCAAGAACACTACCCGATTGCCCTGCCCGAATGTCACCGCATTGTGTTGGGCGATGGTGCTATCACGCTTGATTTGTGGTTTGGTGATATTAAGAATTGTATGCCAAACGTGCCGACCCCTCGCAAAGGTTTAGTCGATGCG
>NZ_JBFRLX010000246.1:0-16761 GCF_041470165.1 Vibrio sp. 10N.286.46.A8 | reverse complement strand
ACCACCACCGGAACCAGAGCCACCGCCAGAACCAGAGCCACCACCAGAACCGTCACCACCACCAGAGCCACCACCAGAACCAGAGCCACCGCCAGAACCCTCAGAACCATTACAGGCCGAGCCAGTATAATTATACAAACCAAAGGGCATAGGATCGTTTTCTATACCATTAGCAACCCAAGTGTCGGTCTTTGCTTGGCAAGAGTTACGGCAAACAAATTCAACTTTAGGAGTGCCTACAGGAAATTTAACAAAACCAAGCCTTTCGCCTTTTTTATCACTACACTTGTCCTCTGGTTCACAGCGACCAGATGAGTCAGGCTTATGACCTTCAGGACAAGAGCCAACCCGAGAAAAAAACGCAACAGCTTGACCTTTACAAATATAAGATTTTCGACGTAAAGAAAATGAACAACTATAGGTGTTTTCTTCTATCTGGCACTTCTTACTCATTAAATAATCACGAGAGACAAGTTGACCGTTGGTAAAACATTTTTCTCCGCCATTTTGAACGCCACCCGCCCGCCAGTATTCAGTTTCAGCAGAGTGAGCAGGTAATGAATAAAATGCAAAAAAACAAATTGATAACAATATTCTTTTCATTAAAACACCGTTATTTAAATATAAAAAAAGGGAGCCGAAGCCCCCTAATTAATTAACCCGCTATGACTCCGGTATATACCCCGTATAAAAACGAGGCGCACATTAAAGAGCCAAGAACAACGGAGATAATCATTACTTACGAAGCCAAGAAACAACCATTCCAAGACCGAAGCCAAGCGCAGCGATACCAATTACACCTGTGGTAGTCAGGCCGACCATAGATTTACCAGTATTAACAGCAGCAGTAATGGCCGTTTCATTTGCACTCGCATCAGCGAACGCAGAGCTAGAAGTAAGAGCAACTGAAGCAACTAGAATTTTATTGCTAGCGATTTGACGTAGATTTTTCAACATAATAATTTTCCTAAATGGATTAACGAAAGTGTTTTAATACACGCCCAAGAACATGACCACCAACGAAAGTAACCAAGCTTTGAGCGACAACGAACTCATACAAAGATTTGTCGAATTCGAGTAATGACCAATCAAATTGACCATCAACCAAGTGCGTTAACTGTTCTTTAGAGACCAATACATACTCACAAACACCACCAGATGATTGCTGCAAAATCCCATCAATAACAGTCACGCAAATAGACATAGCACCTAGACCTGATTACTTAGCTTTCATAAAGTTGTCGAAGTGTTTTTTAATTTCCTCATCAACAGGAACGAGCTTGTTTACTAAGATATCGAGTGGGTCATTTGGGTTAGCACCAAAGCTGAGTTCGTATTCTCGGTTAGCAACAAACGCACGTGATTGGATAAGCTGACGCGCATACTCAACATCGATTTTCAATGCTTGTTTGTTGTAAGGAATATCAGTAGAGAAACCGATACCCGTTTGCTGAAACTTCTCGTTGTCGACTTCTTCTACAGCACGTAGAACAGACAGCTCAGCGAACTCCATGTTTGATTTAGGGAAACGCTTGATAGCAATACCAGTTATTGTAGGCATATTCTTGACTCCAAAATTTCGATTTTCTGTTTAGTGTATTCGTCAGGAATGCCCAACGAGGTTTCAAAGTTTGCACGTCTATGATGCGTAGGAATGAGCATGCCGAAGGCTTCACCCAAATCACCTTCAGTCATAGCAACAACTTCAGAGAGAGCTTTACCACATTGACGACGAACCCAAGCGATACGAGCGAAGAACTCAAGACCTGCTTTTTTCTTGTTGAGTTCAAGCTTCATTGGTTCAGCAGGGTCGATACTGGCCGAGAAATCACAGAGACCAGCAAAGGCCGAAGCAGGCGAGGCGAGTAGTGATAAATCGCACTTCTTCAATTCCACTTCGTTGCGGTACCAAATCACTTCAGGGTCAGCGATGTTTTGCTCGAACTTCTTGTTGTACACACGCCAGTAGATTGCAGAGGTACGAGAGCCAACAAGTACGGCTTCCTCTGATAATTCACCGGATTGTGAAACGCGCTTATGAGGAACCATTGTGGGACCACGACCACGAGAAGCAGTGCGAAATGCTCCCTCATAAAAACATTTCTCAGCATACTTACAGTCAAAGATTCCGGTGTAGTCATCCACACAGAGATCTAAACGGGCTAGGCGAGTGATACCCAAAAGTGACAACCACCAATGCACCTTTTTGTGTGTGGTGAAGTCGAACAACTTAGCGCAACCAGTACCATTGATTTGCACGTAAACCGTATCGTTGTTACCGCCAACACCAACCAAACCACACTCAACCGTTCCCGTTGAATCGTAAATCACCATTGAATCTTCATAGCCATGTAAGCCACGGCCACGCATAGGAGATATGCGGAAGTTAAAGACTTTAGACATGAACTCATCAAACCTATCGGCTAAAACCTTGCGGCATTTGTTACGGTGTGACTCAATTGACTTATCAATGGCTTCTGGTGAGTTAAGGCGACCGTTAACGCTTCGCTTTTTAAACTCAGGAAACTGCATATTGATAAAGTCTTGTTCGTTCGAGTTGTCCAAGTGTCTAAGTGAGCCGTACGAAAACGAAAAGGCTAGGTGATCAACTTGTACCGGACGAATCTCGTCATGGAACTTATGTGGTTTTTTAGATGGCATGGAACACGCCCTTAACCAAAAGCTCTTGGTAGTTATCATCCGTGATTTCGACAATCTTAAATGAAACCATGCCGTAGTGAGCTTCCATGAACTGGAAGAAATCACGCGGAGTCTTGAAGAAGTTATGACCCCAAGGAAAATAGGCGTTGATACCGTGATTGGGTTCGTTGTCGAAGTAGATTGAATCCATGATTATTTACCAACAAACAAAGGAGTCGTGAGATCTAAAGGCTCTTCCAGCAGGCCTTTAACAACATGAACAGAAAACGTTTTTCCTTTAGATGTAAGGATGTCGCAAACTTCACGAACATCATCTGAAAGAGCTTCGGATGTGAAGAACTTTGAACCCGCAATATGCCAAGCCGTTTTCACATGCTGACGTTTACCAAAACCGCAAAAGAAGCGAGTGCCTGATTTGGTTTGAACAGTAATGACTAGAGCCGATGATGTATTCATGATTAACGCTCCAAACCGTAGAACGAGCAGAACTGACCAAGTTCTTGGTCGTTATCAAACGTGAAAGTGAAAGCGTCACTAGAGTTATAAAGTGGGTTCTTATAGCTGACAGTATGAAAAAGTTCTTCACCAATGGTGCGTTGTCCAAACTCAAGTTCACTAACAAGGAACTCAAAGCAGATTTCTAGTGGTGAGTTATGAAGAGACACAGACGCGTGTGTGAAATCTGGATAGTTAGAGAAGCTAACGTGTTCAGATTTCAAAACAGAACCGTATTGAATAGATTCAACTGTAAACATAACAACCACCTTGACTGATTATTGAGAATTGGAGTGACCATCTAAGCCGAGCCATAAGCGTCAAGGGCGTACAGCCCAGACCTAGACAGTCAAAATGCTGAAACAAGTAAACTTGATTCGTTGGTGAGGATTATAGGCACGAAAAGTTGTGCCTGTTAAGCACGGAAAATCATGCCTAATCAGCTAGAATGTAGCCAAAGGGAGAATGTCTTATGTATCAAAATGAACTGTTAGATGCCTACAAAAAGGCGCAAAACTACGTACAAGATAAGCAGATTGCACATGATTTGAATCTGCCTAGACAAAGGATTGGTGAAATGCGAAAAGGAACTCGCTATATATCTGATTCAGAAGCAGTTTTTCTGGCAGAAAGCGCAGGAATCGACCCAGAGATGGCATTGCTTGGTTGTCACGTTGACCGCAACGAAAATCCAGAGATTAAACAGCTATGGGAACACATAGCAAAAAAGTGCAACGGGCTAGGATTAAAAGCGATTTCAATGACTTGCGCGGGATTAGCACTGATGGCAGCCACCCCAAATAAAGCACTAGCCAACTGCGTATTATGTATATTATGTTAAATTATGTTTAGTATTTATAAGGCAGGTATCTTTGTGTGATGCCCTGCCTCTTGTTTGACTACCAAACAGACGTTCTATTTAACAGTGAATCTATTTACCATAAAATACCTAATAAACATATTTCCTAATCTTCGATTAAGAATACGTTTATTAGACTTCAAGCATTAATCGATCAATTGCTTCAATGATCTCTTTGGTTCTTACAGGTTTGGTAATGAAATCATTCATACCGACATCTAAACAAGAAAATTTATCTTCTACTGATGTGTGTGCCGTTAGCGCGACGATTGGTGTTTTGATGTTTGCGTCTCTCATGTATTTGGTTGTGGTTATTCCGTCCATAACTGGCATCGACACATCCATCAAGATAATGTCTATCGGGTCATTACCTCTTTCTACAAAGCCAATGGCTTCTTCACCGTTGCTTGCGATGAAAACTTCATGGCCTTGCCGCGCAAGGATCAATTGAATCACCATCTGATTGGTTGGGTTGTCTTCAACAACTAACACTGAATAACGGGTTCTGGGAACTTGCGAGTATTTATCTTCTGCAGCATGATCTTGATTGTTCGTCACTCTCGTTAGAACTGGTAACCGCACTTCAAATTTCGAGCCTTTTCCTGGCTCACTCTCGACCGATATACGCCCGCGCATCAGTTCTACTAGTCGTTTTGTTATTGCTAAACCTAAGCCGGTGCCACCAAATCTACGTGTGATTGTGCTATCGGCTTGCACGAATGGACTGAATAATGATGAAAGTTGCTGTGAGCTGATGCCAATTCCGGTGTCTTCTACGCTAATACGGAATGAACTGTGCTGGTATGTAATAGAAACATGTACATGCCCGTGTTCAGTGAACTTTATTGCGTTACCAATGAGATTAAAAAGGATCTGTGCTAAGCGACTTGGGTCGATGTAATGTAGTTCACCTTCTGGAATGTCGCTAGTTAGGGTTAATGACAACCCTTTATCGTCTGCTATCTTCTTTTGTTCAGATAAAACAAAAGTTACAGTGTCTCTTGCGTTGCTCCATTGAGGAGCCAACGAGAAGCATCCAGATTCAATCTTTGAAAAGTCCAATACATCACTGATGATCGCCAATAGGAGTTCAGATGATGTACTCATATTTAACAATATAGACTGTTGTTCATCATTCAGCGGTGTGGACTTTAGCGTGTCGATTAAGCCTATGGTGGCGTTTAGCGGCGTTCTTAACTCATGACTCATCATTGCTAAGAATTCAGATTTGGCTTTGTTGGCTCTTTCTGCGTCTTTTCTTGCTGCTACGAGTTCTGCTGTACGTTCTCGGACTGTCGCTTCAAGTTTTTCTTTGTTTTCAATATCGAAAACAGCACGCTCAATCAGCGGTCGAAATCGGTTTAGAGTGGCTTTGGTTTCAATACTAAAGTGTTTGGTATTGGAATGGATAAAGATGATAACGGATTGTGTTAGCCCGCTATCAATACCAGTAATCAGTACGGAGTTAATTTGGTCTAGGATAATTGGATGCAAAGTGCTGAATTCACCCAGAGATTTGGGTTCAAAAAGAATGGCACATTCTCCATTAATGACTCGCGATAGCTTGCCACAATCTGTCCAATTCATCTGTTCGAATACTTTGTTATTGGTTAACAGGGTTTTGAAACTACCTTCATTCCCTACTCTTGATACCACAATAAAATCATCAAACTTTATGTATTTTTTGAGTGCGAATTCGAGACTAGAAAATATTTCAGATATGTTACTCGCCTTACTGATCGCAGAGATAGTCGATAGGATCACCCTATTCTCTTCAGCTAATTTACGTTCACGGACCTTTAGTTTTTGGAGTTCAATACGAGCTTCTTGCAGCGCTTCCTGGTCTTCAGTATCCATTACTTTTTCAGCCTATAAAACGTTGCAGACGATACCATCAAATTTCCGTGCGCATTCTCACCACCAGAGAGTCTGCCTTGCTCACCAAACGTAAATGGACATATGTATGGAAGCCCACCAAGTGCGTGATTGATTTGGTCACAAACCTCATCCATATCTTGTTTTAGGTGCAGCATTGGTCCTGCACAGAATATGTTGATCGCCCCTAATTTTTCTTCAAGATCCATATCATTATAGTAAGACGAATGAATGATGTTAGCGGCACGGCTGATAAGTTGTTGCTTAGAGCCTTGCATCAAATAGATGGTGTCACCTTCATTTATATCAGTGAACAACTCGATACCGTTACACTCAGTTTCTCTGATCGAATGCGACAACTTGAAATATGGGTAGTCGTAAGAAGAGCCGACCTTTCGGCCTAATGGATAAACTGTCGACTTTTCAAAAATATACCCATCATCACTGCCACCTAAATGAAAATTAGTCCATTCATTATAAACGGTGGTCGCTGGCCTATGGTCGATCTCTAACAATATTCGATTTCTTACTTTGGTGACGGTGCCTGAATACTGAGTGGGTGTATGACCGGCGCTAAAAGATGAATAGATGGATTGTGACGCAAAAAACACCGTTAAAGAGACGCCATTAATAGCAAGAGCTTCTTCGGTAAAGATACTCCAATTTCCAGACACTTGATTGTCTGCTGCGCTTCCACCAATAATCGGCACCTCTGTGCCAAATTTGTTATCGATGGCCGCCATCACCTTCTCTTCATTTCCTGGGGTGGAATGGAGCAAGATAAGATCGGGTATTTCACCTTCTCGGTTGGCGTTCTTTAATGCTTTATCGATGGCGCTGAATGTACTACGGTCTATGGAATCGCCAAAGTGACTGATGCCGGTACCGTAGGCATTGATCCCGGAATCATAGATGATGAGTATCCCAATCACAGGGCCTGAATGGAACCCTGTTTCGGTCATAATACCGTGACAAGTGGTGCAGCCATGTATTGGTGTATTCGGGAGCGCATCTACCAAATATCTCTGCACAGCAAGTGTGGAGTACTCTTCGGTGCAGTAGCAGATAAGACAGGCAATATCGTCAGGGTTTGCCACCCCACTGAGCAGTTCATCTACTGCGATTTTATCGTCTAGGGAATAAGAGACTTTTGATAGAAATTTCATAGATCTCGGAAGATTTTATTAATGCTCTCTTTATAACACTTTTATACAATCTATTTCACTGACTTAGTACATATTTCTATCAAAAGAATTGAGGTGAGACTAACTTGTTACTGTGTTATTCCTTAGAAAGGTTTACAGAAAGTGTGGCTATCTGTTGTGGAAATGTAACCGTTATTGAGGAGTTCTGAGCGTTCGTTCGTAACAGCCAAATTGATGCCCCTTTTTCTTCTAGAGTTCCGCTCTCATTATAGTTAATGATAAATTTACCAGTTTTAGATGTTTCGATCGAATACCCTAGGTTATCACCCGAAATTAAAACATTATGTTTATCAATAGTAATTTGGCAAGGTTTAGAAATTATACAGTTTACTGTTTCGTCATTGTCGTATGTCACTGTTCTCCAAGTAAATGCAGCTATTAAAATAACCAACATGACGATAATTTGAACAAGCCTGCCTTTCGTTAGCTTTTGTGCCGCCATTATAATCTTTACTCCTTGTTACAAAGTTCAAAGTTTTTAAATAAAAATCCAATTCCAGACCAAGCGTAAGGTTACTACTCTGTCATTGATTTGTTAATTCAAGTATAGTGTCGCGTTGAAAATGCCACTTTTTTTTAAAATCAGCAAGTGGAAATAAAGCTCTGAATAGGCTGAATTTCCTTTTCTAATTTGGGTGGCATTACGACGTGAGTCGTGTTGGAAGTAAAGTGTAGTAAATAAGAAATTGGAAGCATGCAAATGAGCCAAGAAAAGCAGCTTGAACAAAACTACAACTATACGGTCGTCCGTCAATTTACCCTCGTTACAATTTTGTGGGGTATTGTCGGTATGGGCGTTGGTGTTTTGATTGCCGCTCAATTAGTTTGGCCACAGCTAAACTTTGATACGCCGTGGCTGACGTACAGTCGTTTACGTCCCCTGCATACTAATGCGGTTATTTTTGCGTTCGGTACAAGTGCGCTGTTTGCAACATCATATTATGTTGTGCAACGTACCTGTCAGACGCGTCTCTTTGGTGGCCCTCTCGTAGCCTTTACCTTTTGGGGTTGGCAAGCGATTATCCTGTCCGCTGCAATTACTTTACCGTTAGGTTTAACCTCTGGTAAAGAATACGCAGAACTTGAATGGCCAATCGATATTGCTATTACGCTTGTGTGGGTAGCTTATGCGGTCGTGTTCTTCGGAACCATGATTAAACGTAAGACATCGCACATTTATGTAGCTAACTGGTTCTTCGGAGCCTTCATCATCACGGTTGCCGTGTTGCACATCGTTAACAGCCTGGCTGTTCCTGTATCTGCGTTTAAATCGTACTCGATTTATTCCGGAGCGATCGATGCAATGGTGCAATGGTGGTACGGACACAATGCGGTAGGCTTCCTATTGACAGCTGGTTTCCTAGGTATGATGTATTACTTCGTTCCTAAACAAGCTGGTCGCCCTGTTTACTCTTACCGTTTGTCGATTGTTCACTTCTGGGCTCTTGTGTCTCTGTATATTTGGGCTGGTCCTCACCACCTACACTACACAGCACTTCCAGACTGGACTCAGTCTCTAGGTATGGTTATGTCTTTGGTACTGTTTGCTCCATCTTGGGGTGGCATGATCAACGGTATTATGACTCTATCTGGTGCGTGGCATAAGCTACGCTACGACCCTATCCTACGTTTCCTAATCGTTTCTCTATCATTCTACGGCATGTCGACTTTCGAAGGCCCAATGATGGCAATCAAAACGGTTAACGCACTATCTCACTACACGGACTGGACTATCGGTCACGTTCACTCTGGTGCGCTAGGTTGGGTAGCGATGGTTTCTATCGGTTCGGTTTACCACTTAGTTCCTAAACTATTTGGTCAAGAGCGTATGTACTCTGTATCTCTAATCAATGTTCACTTCTGGTTAGCAACGATTGGTACGGTTTTCTACATTGTTGCAATGTGGATCTCTGGTGTGATGCAAGGTCTGATGTGGCGTGCAGTTAACTCTGACGGTACATTAACTTACAGCTTCGTTGAATCTGTAGAAGCATCTTACCCGTTCTACTTTGTACGTTTCTTAGGGGGCTTCATCTTCCTATCTGGTATGTTCTTAATGGCATACAACACGTACAAAACTGTTTCTGCACCTAAAGATAGCCTTAAAGCTATCCCTCAACCGGCTTAAGGAGATTTAGAATGAGCTCAAATTCAAATAATCGCCATGAGTTGGTAGAGAAGAACGTTGGCCTACTGGCGATCTTGATCGTTATTGCTATCAGTTTTGGTGCTTTAGTAGAAATTACCCCTCTTATTTTCCAAAAGCAGACGACTGAACCTGTAGAAAACCTACGCGTCTACTCTGCTCTGGAAATGGAAGGTCGTGATATTTATATCCGCGAAGGTTGTAACGTATGTCACAGCCAAATGATTCGTCCTTTCCGCTCTGAAACTGAACGTTACGGTCACTACTCTGTAGCGGGCGAAAGCGTTTGGGAACACCCATTCCTATGGGGTTCTAAGCGTACTGGTCCAGATCTAGCGCGTGTTGGTGATCGTTACTCTGATGAGTGGCACCGTGTTCATCTTATCGACCCTCGTGAACTTGTTCCTGAATCAAACATGCCTGGTTTCCCATGGCTTGCTGAGAATGTACTTGATGGCAAATTGACTCAACAGAAGCTTGAACTCTTCCGTAATCAATTTGGTGTTCCTTACACAGACGAACAAATTGCTAACGCTAAACAAGATGTTGAAGGAAAAACAGAGATGGATGCAATCATCGCTTACCTTCAATCGCTTGGCCACGCAATGAAATAAGGAATAATTATGGACATTATTACATTTCAAAGTGTTTGGACTGTTACTGTTTTTGCTTGCTTCATCGGTATCGTTTGGTGGGCATACGGCAAGAATCGTAAATCACGTTTCGACGAAGATGCGAACCTAGTGTTTGCAGACGACGAGCCGGCAACAAGTTCTAAAAATCAAGGAGTGACAAAGTAATGAGTACATTCTGGAGTATCTGGGTTAGTGCGATTACGATTGGTACCCTAATTGGTTGTGCTGTCTTGCTTCGTTGGTGTTTTAAAGATCGAACTGGCGTAGAAGAAGGTCATGATATGGGCCATGAATACGATGGTATTCGTGAGCTTAATAACCCACTACCAAAATGGTGGACATACCTTTTCATCAGTACGATTGTGTTTGCAGCGGTTTACCTTGCTCTTTACCCTGGCCTTGGCAATTTTAAAGGTCTACTAGGGTGGACAAGTTCAAACCAAGAAGTTCGTAGTATTGAAGAGTCTCGCTCTTCGATTGCTGCGGCTCAAGCGAACAAGCAGTTAGACGAGTACGCGAAAGAGCTTGATGACGCCAACACCTATTTTGGTGAAGCATTCAAAAAGCTAGCTCACGACGAAAATGGTTTACGTTCTGTCCCTGACATTGCATCAGATGCTGACGCAATTAAAGTGGGCCAACGTTTATTCTTGCAAAACTGTTCTCAGTGTCACGGCTCTGATGCTCGTGGTCAAAAAGGTTTTCCTAACCTAACTGATGACGCATGGCTATATGGTGGTGAACCACAAGCTATCGTGACAACAATCATGCATGGTCGTGTTGGCCAAATGCCTGGCTGGAAAGATGCACTTGGTGAGCAAGGCGTTAAAGAAGTGGTTAGCTACACGCTTAGCCTTTCTGGACGTAGTGTGAATGCTCGTGAAGCTGAAGCTGGTAAAGCACGCTTTGTTGTATGTGCTGCATGTCACGGTACAGATGGTAAGGGTAACCCTGCTGTAGGTGCACCTGACCTGACCGACCGCGACTGGTTGTTTGGCGACTCTCGCGCTGCTGTGACGGAAACAGTAATGTACGGACGCTCTGGCGTTATGCCTGCTTGGAAAGACATTCTAGGCGAGGATAAAGTACAACTGATTTCATCATACGTGTGGAGCTTAAGCAACTCGGATAATAAGTAACATTTCAATAACAGCCTCTTTCTAAGAGGCTGTCTTTCCTTTATTTTATAACCCCTTCTTTTTATTCTTTTTTGAGATCTTTTTTATGGTAAAGCCTTGGTATAAACAGTTTTGGCCGTGGTTCTTAATCGCGTTGCCAGCGACAGTAGTTATTTGGACCATCATGACGGTTATTGTGTTCACACAGAACTCTGTAGACCTAGTGACTGAGGATTACTATAAAAAAGGAAAAGGCATTAATGTCGACATTTCAAAAGTAAATATTGCAAAGGAACTCGGCCTTTCAGCTTCAGTTAATGAGAAAGGTAACTCCGTTATCATTACTCTTGAGAAAGGTAAACTCGATCACTTCCCTGCGATTAACGCAATGTTTGTTCACAGAACACTGCCTGACCGCGATTTTACTCAACTACTGACAGCGGATGCGAAAGGCAACTACACCATGACTTTGGATCACGAAATGCAAGGACCATGGTTTATTGAGCTTTCTCCGCATGATTCTGAATGGTTAGTGCAAGGTCGCATGAACTTCCCTATTGATACTCCTACTCAACTAACGAATTAAAGCTTATGTGTGAATCCTGTTATCACTGCGGTGAAGATGTACCAGCGGAAACGGATTTTAAAGTAGAAATCTTAGGGTCGGTTCGACCGATGTGTTGTCCGGGTTGCGAAACCGTAGCTCAGACAATCATAGATAGCGGTTTGGTTTCTTATTACCAATACCGTACTGCTCCTGCTGAAAAAGCAGATTTGGTGCCAGAGCAACTTCTGGCACTGAGTCATTACGACAATGAAGATGTTCAATTGGAGTTCGTCCGTAACTCCGAAAACATCTCCGAGGTGACATTGTCACTAGATGGTGTCTCTTGTGCGGCTTGTGCTTGGCTTATTGAGAAGCAAGTTTCTTCAAAGCTTGGCGTTGTGAGTATTCGTGTTAATACCACGACTAACCGTGCCCTGCTTAGCTGGGACAACACTCAGGCCAAACTGAGCGAGTTGCTATCCGCGATTCATAGGTTGGGCTACAAAGCCGCACCATTCGAGGCTGACCAACAAGAAGCCACTTATCATCGTTCGATGAAAAACTACCTTTATCGTCTTGGTGTCGCGGGTTTAGCGACCATGCAAGTTATGATGCTAGCCGTGGCGCTTTATCTCGAAGTTTTTGGCAGCCTTGAGCCGGAATTCAAAAGCTACTTTCGTTGGGTGAGTTTGATCTTCGCAACGCCTGTACTGCTCTACTCTGCATTACCGTTCTATATTAACGCTTGGCGTAGTATTAAAGGCCGAACCTTGGGCATGGATGTACCCGTGTCGATCGCTCTGTTGTTTGCCTACGTTGCTAGTTTGGTCGCGACGGTAACCGAAAAAGGCGAAGTGTTCTTTGAATCTATCTCGATGTTCACCTTCTTCTTGTTGCTTGGTCGTTTCCTTGAGATGCGCGCGCGTCGTAAAGCCGCCGCCGCGAGTGGTAACCTGCTTAAGTTGGTTCCTGCGATGGCGACAACGTTAGACGGCGAGCAAGTTCCGGTAAAAACCTTGAAGGTTGGCGATCAGATTCGGGTTCTACCCGGTGAGCATATCCCTGCGGATGGTAAAGTACTGTCTGGTAGAGTTCATATTGATGAATCGATGCTGACTGGCGAATCGATTCATGTGGTTAAGAATGAAAGCGATACGGTCTTTGCTGGTACATTGAATGGTGATGAATCGTTTGAATTGGAAGTGATGACGTCTAAAGCGGATTCCGTGATTTCCAATATCGTTCGCCTTCAGGATGAAGCGCAACTGTCTAAGCCTCGCATCGCAGAGATAGCCGATGTGGTTGCTCGATACTTTGTTGCTGTGATTCTGGTTATCTCGTTCGGCACTTGGTTTTACTGGCACCAAACACGTCCAGAAGATGCTTTCTGGATTATGCTCTCGGTACTTGTTGCGACATGTCCTTGTGCGCTATCGCTTGCAACACCGACAGCCATCACCTGCTCAACTTCTCGTATGGGTAATTTCGGTATCTTGCTACGCAAAGGCCATGTGTTTGAAACTTTGTGCAAAGTGAATCACTTGATCATAGATAAAACAGGCACGTTGACCGAGGGTGATATTCGTATCAGCCAAGTTGAAACCTTCGCAGAACTTGATAAATACACCTGTTTGAAAGTAGCGGCGAGCCTAGAGCAACATGCTAACCACCCTATTGCGAAAGCGTTCAAGACTCATCTTTCTGATGATATCGAAGTAGAGTCTGTCAATAACGTAATTGGCTCTGGTATCACTGGTGAGTGGAATGGACAAGAAGTCGCTATCGGCAGCAGTGAATTCATTCTTGGTGATGCACAAACATCGGAAAGCAATGGTATTTACTTGTCGATGTCAGGTCGACATACCGCAACATTCACTTATGAAGACCCGATTCGTAAAGAAAGTATTGAGTTCATTAAGCAATTCAAAGAAGCGGGAATCAAAACCACGCTGCTGACTGGCGATTCTTTGATTAACGCGAAACCTGTTGCTGAAGAGATCGGCATTACTGACATTGTTGCTAACGCGAAGCCGGAAGATAAACTGGCTTATTTAAACTCTAGAGGCGCTAGTGACATCACCATGATGGTTGGTGACGGTATTAACGATGCGCCTATTCTGGCGGGTGCTCACCTTTCTGTCGCAATGGGCGGTGGTACCGACGTGGCGAAAGCCTCAGCGGATATGGTGTTATTGGGTGACAAACTCGATAGATTACTTAAATCACGAACATTAGCGCTTAAAACGCGTAAGATAATCCGTGAAAACTTAGCGTGGTCGTTGGGGTATAACTTACTTATTCTTCCATTGGCCGTAGCGGGTTTGGTTGCTCCATACATTGCCGTTGTTGGCATGTCTGCTAGCTCTATTATTGTTGTGTCTAACTCGTTAAGGCTCTTAAAAGAGCAAGGTAAATAATGGAAAGTTTATACATACTTATTCCAATTGCGATCGTACTTGTGTGCATCGCTGTCGGTATCTTTCTGTGGGCCGTTAAGAGTGAGCAGTTTGAAGACCTTGAGCGTCAAGGCCACAACATTCTGTTTGATGAAGACACTAATGCTCTTCACCATTCTGATAGTAAACCTGTTAAGAACGAGAAAGCTAACGTAGAAAGCCAAACTAACTTAGACAAAAAGAACGATGACGCCTGATTGGATCGGAGCCTTTGTTGTTGGGTTGATCGGCGCAGGTCACTGCATGGGAATGTGTGGTGGCATTGCGTCGCTTCTTTCAATTGGAAACAGTAAACCTTCCCCTGTCATTCCCCTGCTTTATAACCTAGGACGCTTGCTAAGCTATGCCGTGATTGGCGGTGTGATTGGCGGTGCAATTTCTTCTATAGGTCAGCTAAGCGATTTTAACGCTCTTCTAGGTTGGCTGAGATTATTTGCTGCTGGCTTTATGATCGTCTTAGGTTTGTATATTGGAAAATGGTGGTTCGGCTTGTTGTTTTTTGAAAAAGTCGGGCAAAAACTATGGCGCTATATCTCTCCTGTCGGTAAATCATTTCTACCATTGAAGCATCCTAGTCACGCTCTTCCATTTGGTTTCATTTGGGGGTGGTTACCATGTGGCCTTGTTTATTCTATGCTTACATGGGCGGCCGTATCAGGAAGTTGGTATAACGGAGCGGGTATCATGCTTGCTTTCGGTTTAGGCACCCTCCCTGCGATGCTCACGGTTGGAATGGGTGCCAATTTCCTCAAAAAACTGCAACAAGCTGACTTATTTCGTCAGTTTGGTGCAATTTTAATCCTCATTTACGGCTTCTATACCGGTTATATGGCGCTACAGCTTATTATTTATACCGTATAGCGGCGTCTTTAATCCGGTTTTTTTACTACCCTTTAGGATTAAGGAATGCTAAAATATTGACGTATATCAAATAGTGAAAGATTGTTATGATTTCTGAAAAGCCTGTGACGAAACGTGTTCAGTCTGGTGGCTGTGCGATCCATTGCCAGGATTGTAGTATTAGCCAGCTCTGTATTCCGTTTACTTTGAATGAATCTGAACTCGATCAACTTGATCAGATCATTGAGAGAAAAAAGCCTATTCAAAAAGGCCAAGAGTTATTTAAAGCCGGTGACGAGCTTAAATCTCTATACGCTATTCGCTCTGGAACGATCAAGAGCTACACGATTACCGAGCAAGGTGATGAGCAAATTACTGCATTCCATCTAGCGGGCGATCTTGTTGGCTTCGATGCGATTACTGGTGACATGCACCCTAGTTTCGCACAAGCGTTAGAAACTTCTATGGTATGTGAAATTCCATACGAAATTCTAGACGACCTATCAGGAAAAATGCCTAAATTGCGTCAGCAAATTATGCGTCTGATGAGTAATGAGATTAAAGGTGACCAAGAAATGATTCTGCTTCTTTCTAAGAAGAACGCGGAAGAGCGTCTTGCTGCATTCCTTTACAACCTTTCTACTCGTTTCTCTCAACGTGGCTTCAGCCCACGTGAGTTCCGCCTAACGATGACTCGTGGCGATATTGGTAACTACCTTGGTTTGACTGTTGAAACAATTAGCCGTCTTTTAGGTCGCTTCCAAAAAGCAGACATCTTGAGCGTTAAAGGCAAATATATCACTATCGAAGATCACGATGCGTTGATGGAACTTGCTGGCGTTTCAAAAGAATAGTCTAGATATCAATGATGTAGTTCAATAATGAGCTACATCATGTTTCTCTCTTAAAACCTCTTATATTTCTCTTATTCTCTCCATAACTACGCTACATTATTTATATGTTCGGTCTGAAAAGTAGGCTTAGTTATGAGTATCTATAACAAAATTTTAGTTGTCGCAGACATTAATCACGATGAGCAACCTGCTCTAGTTCGTGCTATCCAACTTGCCAAGAAAAGCACATCAACAAGCCACATCACTTTCTTTTTATCGATCTACGATTTCTCGTATGACATGACATCTATGCTCTCTGTCGATGAAAGAGACGCAATGCGTAAAGGCGTAATTCATCAACGTGAAATTTGGATGAATAAAGTGGCGGCTCCTTACCTTGATGATTCTATTGAATTTAACGTGCAAGTGGTTTGGCATAACCGCCCGTATGAAGCGATCATTGCAGAGGTTTACAGTGGCGAGCATGACATTCTAATCAAAGGTACGCGTAAGCACGATACCTTAGAATCTGTCATCTTTACTCCTACCGACTGGCACTTATTGAGAAAATGCCCTAGCCCAGTGCTATTGGTTAAAAATGATTTCTGGCCAGAACACGCGAAGATTTACGCTTCAGTTCATGTAGGCTCTGAAACCGAAGCTCACTTAGAGCTCAATGATACGATGGTCGACAGGTTACTTGAAATCACAGGTCGTTTAGATGCTGAGCCGCTATTGGTAAACGCCTACCCGGTGACACCTGCTAATATCACAATCGAGCTGCCAGAGTTTGACCCAACCTCTTATACTGACGCGGTTCGTGGTCATCACTTAACAGCGATGAAAGCGTTGCGCCAGAAACACGGTATGAGTGAAGAGCAAACTGTTGTTGAGCAAGGCTTGCCAGAAGATGTTATTCCTCGTGTCGCGTCTGAAAACAACGCTGCTATGGTGATTCTTGGTACAACCGGCCGTACTGGATTGTCTGCCGTGTTTATTGGTAATACAGCGGAACATGTCATCGACAAGATTAACTGTGACGTGTTGGCTCTTAAACCGTCTGGTTACGTGAGCCCACTAGACCCTAACCT
>NZ_JBFRLX010000245.1:0-2249 GCF_041470165.1 Vibrio sp. 10N.286.46.A8 | reverse complement strand
ATACTGATACTGATACTTTAAGCTCAGTTAAACCTATTGCCCAAGCCAGAAGCACTTGAGCTTTGCTAACACGTTTATCCTATCTGCTCACAGACAGACTTAACGAGTTAACTCCGAAATCATCAGGCTGGCAGTATACAAAAGGAAGCTGCTAACGATAACTATCACTACCCATTTTTGCAGTTTTTCGTTTGTCCGGTAACGAAACAGCACAAATGCCAAAGCCAATAAAAAAACAATCGCTATTAATCGAGTCATAACTCCTCCTTGTTTCTCTATTTTATACCATTTAAATAAGCAAGTTACGTCAGAGACTCGTTGTTTGATCATTTAGTTGAACAACATTTGAGCAAACAGATATTTTGTAGCTGACATCACATTTTATATGATCTAGGATACGCCTACAGATTACCTAATTATTTAGGTAATTGTTCCGATGAAGACTGCAGGAGAGTGGCTTTTAACTAAATATTAACATTTAGTTAGATAAACCCGCCGAAGAAGTAAATCTTTCAGGCGCTTTGTGCTGGAGAAATCCAGAAAAGTGAGGACTGTCGTTGGAGGAACCTCTGGAGAGAACCGTACTACTTTTTTTGTAGCAAGCGGTCGCCGAAGGAGCAAGCTTAGTGCCCGTTACTTATCTATAAGTGATTCGCTAAGTGAAACTCTCAGGCAAAAGGACAGAGGAGTGGAAAGCAACAGCCTTAATTAACAAAAGAATTCTATCTAGAAATCCGTCTGTATTAAGTAGTGCTATCGATCCCTGTGATCTGCACTGCCTTCCCTCTTCTCCTTAAATTTTATATTTATTAAGGGGAATCTATGAACCACCTACAAGCTACACTACAAACCATCAACCAATTCGTCTGGGGACCACCACTGCTTATTCTGCTAGTGGGTACAGGCATCTACTTTACTTTTCGCTTAGGCTTACTCCAGTTTAGACACCTTCCAACTGCTCTAAAAATGGTGTTCACCAAAGACAAATCCGGCAAGGGTGACGTATCAAGCTTCGCCGCTTTGTGTACTGCACTTTCCGCAACTATTGGTACAGGTAACATCGTTGGTGTAGCGACCGCAATCAAGATTGGTGGCCCTGGTGCCCTATTCTGGATGTGGCTTGCCGCTGTATTTGGTATGGCGACCAAATACGCAGAATGTCTACTTGCCGTTAAATACCGCAGAACCGATAGCAATGGCGAAATGGTTGGCGGCCCAATGTACTACCTGCAATACGGTGTCGGCTCACGAATCTTAGCGGTAATGTTCGCTATCTTCGCTTTGGGGGTTGCCTGCTTCGGTATTGGTACGTTCCCACAAGTTAACGCTATCTTAGACGCGACTGAAATTTCATTTGGTGCTTCTCGTGAAATGTCAGCGGTTGTCCTCACGATACTAGTGGCGGTTGTAACCCTTGGTGGTATTCAATCTATCGCTAAAGTAGCAGGGAAAGTCGTTCCTACGATGGCGGTGATGTACGTCGTCGCGTGTTTAAGCGTTCTGATTTCAAATGCAGACCAACTACTGAATGCCATTACCCTTGTTGTGACTTCTGCGTTTACCAACACGGCAGCAACCGGTGGTTTCTTTGGTGCGAGCATCATGCTTGCTATCCAATCAGGTATCGCTCGTGGTGTGTTCTCGAACGAATCTGGCTTAGGTAGCGCACCAATGGCTGCAGCAGCGGCTAAAACAGACTCATGTGTGAAGCAAGGACTTGTCTCTATGACAGGCACCTTCTTCGATACCATCATCATCTGTACGATGACAGGTCTGGCGCTTATCTTAACGGGCGCTTGGCAGACGGACCTTTCTGGCGCTGCGATGACCACTCACGCGTTCGCTGTTGGTTTGAATGCAGACACCCTTGGCCCTATGTTGGTTTCTGTTGGCTTAATCTTCTTTGCGTTTACAACAATTTTAGGTTGGAACTACTACGGTGAGCGCTGTGTTGTTTTCTTGCTGGGTACCAAAGCAGTATTGCCTTACAAGATTATCTTCATCGGCTTGGTTGCTTCTGGTGCATTCTTAAAGCTCGACATGATCTGGATAATGGCGGATATCGTGAACGGCCTAATGGCAATTCCGAACCTAATTGGGCTTATCTTACTGCGCCATGTTGTTATCGAAGAAACCAAGTTATTCTTCAAACCGCTAACTTCCTCAAAGGATTGCGAAGCAGTTAAAGCATAATAAGAATTAAGCGATCAAAAACGCCCGCAATGATGTGCTAATGCCGATCGTTTAAG
>NZ_JBFRLX010000244.1:0-11407 GCF_041470165.1 Vibrio sp. 10N.286.46.A8 | reverse complement strand
AGTTAATACTCATGATCGCCAGCTTGAGCAGTATGGCAGAAAGTACCATCAAGATTTTGACTTCGACTAAAGTCTAATATTTCTAATTATTTTATTTAGACCTCGTATAAATCTAGTGAGTGACTGTGTAAATAAAATTAGAACACTAATTAATTTATAAAAAGATGAAATCTGTGAGCTTAAAGATTGTTTATAAAGTAACTCGAAGTTAGAGTGGCGAAGCTTGTTATCAAGTTGTTAAATTTCACAGATCTAGTTTAAACACTCTAATAAAAAAGTGGCGCAAAGCTACTGAAATTTAAACCAATAACGAAAACATAAAGGATTCTGGAATATGAATATGCAAACCAATGCAGCGACATTCGTGCTGGAAAACCAAGTCGACACCGCCTTTTTACAGTCTTTTAGTGATGCATGGAATAACCATGATATTGAAGCGCTAATGTCGTTTATGACTGAAGACTGTGTCTTCCACACCGTGGCAGGAGAAGGCGTACTTGGAAACACTATCGAAGGGTACGAAGCCGTTCGCAATAGCTTTGAATTGGTTTGGCAGAACTTTCCAGATGCAGCCTGGAGCGACCCTGTCCATTTTGTGTGTGGTGACCGCGCAGTAAGCGAATCAACGTTCTCTGCGACTAACCCTGATGGCACCGTCATCGAAGCTCGTATGGTTGATGTGTTTACCCTGAAAGAGGGGAAAATCAGCGTAAAAAATGCCTTCCGTAAAACACGACCTCTTTTGACTCCCAGCAATACTCCCAAGAGCTAGACACGAAACCAAAATCAGTCCACGTGTTATGACTAGGAGAGTCGAATTATGAGTTTAGTAATGGAACAACCGGCAGCCGATGTGCCGCCAAAGGTGACAAGCACCCAAGCACAAGAAAGTACCCAAGCAAAAGAAAGATACGACCCAAAATACGATCCACTTAAAGATAAAAGCCCAGGTCACGGCAAGGAATACGCCCCGACTTATTGGGTAGATACCGCAGGCGCGCCACCTGAAGATGATGGCCCAATTACATCGGATATGGATGTCGATGTGGCGATAATCGGTTCAGGCTACACAGGCCTAAGCACCGCAATACACCTTGCTGAAATGTACGGCATTAAAGCGACTGTGATTGAAGCTAACCGTTTGAGTTGGGGCTGCAGTACCCGAAATGGTGGTCAGGCTCAGTGTGCGTCAGGACGTTTGAAGCGCTCTCAGTGGATTGAACGTTGGGGGCTCGAAACCGCGCTAAAAATGCACCGCGAATGCGTCGATGGTATGAACACCTTTAAGTCTCTGATCAAAGACATTGATTGTGACCCACAGCCGGGCGGCCACTTATACGTTGCCCATCGTCCCAAAGTGATGGCAACACTTGAAAAAGAAGCCAAGTTGCTGCGTGACACGTTCGATTACGATGCGCAGATCTTAGATGCGGAAACCGTAAAACGTGATTACGTTGGTGATCAAGAAGCGGCAGGCGCAATGCACGAACCAGAAGGCATTGGCATCCATGCAGGGAAACTGGCGTTTGGTTATCTAAGAAAGGCGAGAGCACTCGGCGTAAAAGTTCACCCAGCAAGCCCTGTGATGGGTTGGGAAACACGCAACGGTGTGCACTACTTAAAAACACCAGGTGGTGTGGTTAAGGCTCGCTCTGTCGGTGTTTGTACCGGTGGTTACACCAGTCAAGGTTTGCATTCAGAGCTTAAGAATCGCCTATTACCTGTACTTTCTAACTCGATGGTGACACGTCCGTTAACTCAAGACGAAATCGCCGCGTGTAACTTCAAAACCAATCAGGTGATTACTGATACCAGAATCCTACGTCATTACTACCGTTTGTTACCCGATAACCGAGTGCAGATCGGTACACGCAGTGCCATCAGTGGCAAGAATGCGCCTGAAAAGAAATACGAAGACATGTTGAGAGCGGATTTAACCCGAAAATTCCCTTCTCTCGATCAGATCAAAATCGATTATTCATGGTGGGGTTGGGTGGATGTTAGCCACGACATGATGCCAAGAATCTATCAGCCGAATCCAAAGCAATCCATATTCTACGCACTAGGGTATGGCGGCAATGGTGTGATGTACTCCGCTCAAGCAGGCAAGCGCCTTGCCCAGTGGATCGCAGGTGAAGGTCATAAGCTTGACTTGCCAATATTTGAATCAAAACTTCCGTTCCCCAACGTGAGGGAAGTGGTGGAATCTGAGATGTTTGCACCATTTCGAAGAGTAGGGCAACAGTTCCTTTATCAGTGGTATTCGTTAAAGGATGAAGTGCTTTAGCTACTCGAACATTGTTTCCAAAATAGGGAAATAGAACTACGACCAGGAAAGTTGTACCAGGTCACCTTGTGAGCAAAGTACAGGCAGGACGTCTGTATGATATTAAAGGTTAAGACTATGAAATTGATTAAAAATAAAATTATTGCTGGCGTCACAATTGTAGCAACAGCGATGCTATCTCATACCGCGGCAGCAGCAAATTTTAAAATGGCTATCGGCGATGCTGCTGGTGGTACGCAGTGGGAATTAGCGACATCATTTTCTGAATTGATGGAGCAAAAAACAGACGGTAAAGTCAAAATCGACCTGTTCCCGAATGGTCAATTGGGCAATGAGCAAGACACCGTGAACGACGCGGCAATCGGCCTTCTCGACTTCTCTGTATTGGCGATCAACAACGTGACGCCTTTCTCTCCAACGGTTGGTCTATTGACCATGCCTTACGTCATTCAAAGTGCAGAAGAAGCGGTGCTATTAACTCAAGGCCAAGTGGGTCAAGACCTTGTCGATAACACCATCCGTGATGCAGGTGTTCGCATCGTAGGTTGGGCTTATTCTGGTTTTAGGGTTCTAACCAACTCTAAAAAATCAGTGGCTTCGCCAGCAGACCTAAAAGGGTTAGTGATTCGCGTCCCTCGTAACGAAATCATGATTGCTTCGTACCAAGCATGGGGTGTAAACCCAACACCAATGGCATGGTCAGAAACCTTTACTGGATTGCAACAAGGTGTGGTTGATGGTCAAGACAACCCATACATCACTGTTCATGCGATGAAATTCAATGAAGTACAAAAGTACGTAACAAACCTGCGTTACATCTTCTCACTTGAGCCGTTAATCGTCAGTGAAACGGTCTTCCAACAACAGACACCTGAGATGCAAAAGATCATTCTTGAAGCGGGTCAGGAAGCAACAGAACACAGCTTTGCTTATCTAGAGAATACTGAAAACAAGATCCGTGAAGAGCTACAAGCAAAAGGCATGGTATTCACAGACCCAGCAGACAATGAGAAAGAGTGGATCAGCAAGGTAACGAAATCAGTTTGGCCTAAGTTCTATTCAAGCATTGGTGGCAAAGACAAGCTAGACGACGTTCTTGAGTTACTAGGTAGAAAGTAACGATTAGATACGCCCTATCTGCTGTTCTCCGCTACTTAATCACCTAGCGATAGAACAGTGAGATAGGGCATTTACATGGCTTTACTCGTTGATCTGTTTAGTACCTGATCTGCTCAGTACCGCGAGCGACTGGTTGTCATGTGGAAATCAACATTGGAGGTTATATGTCAGTCGCTAAAACTATAAAAAAGCATCTTAACAACATCGAGGAATATACCTGTTGTCTGTTGCTAGCAAGCTTTGTCTTATTACTGTTCACACAAATCCTTACTCGTCAGCTTTTCGATTACTCCATACCTTGGGGTGATGAAGTTGCGACTTACATGTTCGTTTGGTTTGCCTATCTAGGCGCCGTTGTGGCGGCCAAAATGTCGGCACATAACCGAGTCAGTTTTCACTTCAAGTTCTTCCCACCGATTGTTCAGACCGTCTGTGAAACCATCGCTGACTTTTTATGGTTGCTGTTCAACGGTTACTTTGTCTATCTCAGTTACGATTTCGTGTTCAACAAAATGAACCTGTTCTGGAAATCTCAAACCACAGGCATCCCAATGAAGTACTTCTATATGATTTTGCCTATCGCGTTTTCGTTGATGATGATTCGAATTATCTGGAACAACTACGAGCGTTTGTTTAAAGGCGCTAAGAACGAAGATCCAGAAGTCAAAGAACTGCGAAAAATGACGGCACAAAAGTCATCACAGTAGTCGTCACAGAGAATAGCCGTAATAGAGAGATGTAATAATGGAATCCTATTTAACTCTAATTTTATTTGGTGGCTTCTTAACCCTGTTAATTCTGGGTGCACCAATCACAGTATCACTGGCCGGCGCTTCAATGGCGGCCTATATGTTGCTCGACAAAAATCCCATCGCTTTAGTACAAATCGCGTTTACTTCGGTGGGTAACTTCCCATTAATGGCGCTGCCGGCCTTTGTTCTTGCTGGCGCATTAATGGAGGCGGCGGGTATCTCCAAACGGTTGGTGGATATAGCCGAGAGTTTAGCCGGGCCTGTGACGGGTGGCCTTGGCGCTGCAACGGTAATGGCGTGTCTTTTCTTTGGAGCTATATCAGGTTCAGGCCCAGCCACGACCGCTGCGGTTGGTATGTTGATGGTACCAGCAATGGTTAAGCGAGATTACGATAAGAGCTACGCCTCTGCGGTGACTGCCGCTTCAGGGGGATTGGGTATCATTATCCCGCCATCCATTCCGCTAGTTATTTTTGGTATCTCCGCAATGGGATTGATGGCACCGCCAGAGGCCATTGCTCAACACGGACAGTTTGCCTCTTTATCTATTCCAAAACTGTTTGTTGCTGGGGTTGTGCCGGGTTTCATTATGGCGTCGACGCTAGTGGTCACTAACTATTTTATTGCTAAACGTGAAGGTTACAAAGGGCTGACCGAAAACTGGTCATTTGGCGAAGTAAGACACTCTTTACGTCGTGGTATTTGGTCGATACTGGCTCCGTTTTTGATTCTCGGAGGCATCTACAGCGGCATGTTCACACCAACAGAGTCGGCGGTTGTGGCGATCTTCTATTCACTGTTTGTCGGGGTGTTTATTCACCGAGAGTTATCGTTCAAAAGCACGATTAAATCATTGTCGACAACGACATGGATCACCGGACGTGTGTTGCTGATTCTATTCGCGGCAACGGTATTTGGTCGCTTGTTAATAGAACAAAAAATTCCAGTTGTGGTGGCGGAGTCACTGTTAGGGTTCACTGACAACATGTACATGGTGTGGGCACTGACTATTGTGTTACTGCTTTTCGTTGGCATGTTCATGGAAACGTTAGCCGCGATCATGATTATCGTACCGGTCTTGCTGCCAATTATGTACATGCTCGGCGCGGATCCTACTCACGTTGGTATTGTGGTGGTATGTACGCTCTCGATAGGATTTGCTACGCCGCCACTCGGTGAAAATATCTTTGTCGCCTCGGGGATAGGCGGAGCCACGGTCGAACAGATCACCGCGAAGATCCATCCCTTTGTGCTTGCATCCGTCATTGGCGTTTTCGTTATCGCTTTCTTCCCGCAAATTACGCTTTGGCTACCGTCCTTAGTGGGCTATTAGGAGAAGTCACTATGAATATATCAAGAATTATCCTTATTGGTTGTGCCGTATTTGCAGTGATCAGTGGCATTGGACTACGTGCCGAACATTCAGAAACAGCAAAAGAAAACGAGCCAGTTAATGTGCTCGATATTTCAGAGCCACATGTGGTCAGCGATGCTGAAAGAAGAGCCAAAACCCTGCTTGCTAAAGCGGTTGTCCATGTACAAAAGGATGGCGATGAGAGTGTCAAAGACTTCATGAGTGATGCCGAATATATAGACGGTGAGCTCTATGTGTTTGCTCTTGGTATTGATGGCCAATTCCTTGCCAGTGGAGGCTCTTCAATGGTGTTGGTGGGCGACAGTGTTTTGGATACTCAAGACGTTTACGGTAATCCCTTTTTCCGTGAAATGATCACTAAGGCTGTGCACAACGGGTTTGGCGAAGTTCAGTACCATTGGACTAATCCGACTGACCGCATGGGCGAGCCTAAAACCACTTTCTTTGAACGTGTGGGTGACGTGATTGTTGCCGTGGGGTATTACCCAGAACGCTCTAGTGCAACAGAAGCTAAGCGATTATTGGCGAGAGCGATGGCCGCGATAGTGGAATCAGAGCAGGACAGTCTCGCCGAGTTCAATGATACCGAAGGCAGCTTTGTTGAGGGAGACTTGTATGTGTTCGTGATGGATATGAGCTCTGGAAAGCTGCTCGCGCACGGTGTATCCCCTGAGCTTGTTGGGCGTTCACACAACGAAATCCTAAGCCCTGACGATAAGCCAATTCTCACTGAGATGTTAAACCTAGCGAAAGAAAATGGCCGAGGCGTTTATACCTATCAATGGTTAAACCCGCTGTCGAGCAAAGTGGAAACCAAGCACACTTACTATCGAGTGATCGACAATAAGCTGGTTGGTGTTGGTTATTACACAAATTCAAACAACACGTAAAAGTGTTTCTACTGAGCCCTCAACCCAGTTAGATAAAGGGCTAGGGGCTCAAAATACCGGTTTGTGTAAAAAAGCAATTTAGTAAAATTAACACTGTGAAATTTTTGTTGTGAAATTGTTTCTAAAATACAAGTAGTATGAAATACATGGAAGCAACACAGTAAAGAACAATTTTGAAAAGGGTCAATCAGGATTTTTGACCTACATGAAATTCAAAGCCGCAAGAGGGAAAGACTATGAATATGCTGACACTAGACAAAACAGAACTTCACAGAAACCATTCAACATTTATTGCTGAAGCTGTCTTTGCCGTAGAAATGGTGAAAGCAGACAAGCAGCTCGAAAAACAAAAAATGGCGAAACAGTTGCTTGATACTCTATTTCCTCTTGAGGCAGGTTCACACGAAGACGCAGTGAGCTATGAGATTGACTACCGACATGTTCAGGTTTACTTCAAAAATGGCGAACATACTGGCCTAAAACGAGCGAAGCATTTTGTTGCTTTCACTGGCGATAAGTCTAAGCCTTCAGCAATCCTATTTCGTGATGAAAGCGGTACACACGTTGAAGTGACAATCGGTGCTCGTAAAGGCACCGGCTACTTGGAATTGGTTGATATTCAAGATATCCAGCTAGAGACATGCACCACGTTTGGCCAAACTGAGGCGAGCCGTTCTTCTGGCATCCGTCACTGGGTGAGCTTAGTGAAAGGCGATGAAAGCGGTCGACCGAACGCTTCAAGTGAAGATAAAGAGTTCACGGCAAAAAATGGCGAAGACTATAACCTAGGTTTTTGCTTCGCGATTTGATGTACTGCCTTTGAAATGTGCAGTCTCTGTGGCGAGAAGCGTAGCAAGACGTAGCACTGACATTTGAATACTGATTTCTCTTTTACCTTTGGTAATTTCCCCGCCCCTATAGCGGGGCTTTTTTGTTAGAGCTATAAATAAATTAGGCTGTTGTTGATTTTATCTTTAGAAAGTTTGAATGAGATTTTACAGTGCGTTATTTTTATTTAAAGTGCTGTATTTAAACGTTTTTATTTGTTTATTTTATTCTGTTTTTATTGGCTTAACTATCACTATTGACGGTGGTTTGGGTGACTATTGAGCTAAAACTCAGTCAAAATGCTTTGAGCTGTGCTATAATCCGCGCCTTGGGATTGAGCCAATAAGTCCATTTGTCACCAATCATTGTGATTTTTATCGCCTTTTTATTTAGGTGGTGCGGCGAGCCAATCAAGTAGTAATTGGATATGGAGAGCGTCCTTATATTCGTTAATTCGGATATGCGAACATCATAATTTATGAGTTTTAAATCAAAAAAATACAGTATTGATTCTACTGACTATCAAGTTGGTCAAGACAACGTCAGTAAATGGGGCATGGATGTCCATAACACAGTCTTCGTAGCCTCAGTAGGCTTATCTCTTCTCTTCATCATCACTCTTCTTGCTCTTCCTCCTGCAGATGCTAAAGCTGCTATTGATTCTATCAAGGGTGCTGTTTTATCAAAGTTTGACTTCCTCTTTATGTGGGGAGCTAACATCATGCTAGCGTTTGCCGTTGTTCTCGCGTTTTCACCTTTGGGTAAAATTCGTCTAGGTGGCGAAGACGCGACGGCGGATTACTCCATGTCATCTTGGATAGCAATGCTATTCGCAGCGGGTATGGGTATAGGACTTATTTTTTGGGGTGTTGCAGAGCCAACCGCGTTCTTCACGAACTGGTTCGGAACGCCACTCGGTGCAGAACCTTTTACAGAAGCAGGCCGTGAACTCGCTCTTGGCGCGACACTGTTCCACTGGGGTTTTCATGCATGGGCTATCTATGGCATGACGGCGCTTTGTCTAGCGTACTTTGTTTACAACAAAGGCTTACCGCTATCAATGCGTTCTGTGTTTTACCCAATACTGGGTGAACGAGTTTGGGGTAAAACAGGTGATGTGATCGACGTACTAACGGTACTGGTTACTCTGTTTGGCCTTGCGACTTCATTAGGCCTAGGTGGTACGCAGGCAGCAAGTGGTATTAGCCACGTGTTTGGCTTGGAAAACAACATCTACCTTCAGCAATCTATTATCGTTTTGATTATGGGCTTGGCTATCATCTCTGTTATGCGTGGCATGGACGGTGGTGTTAAGTTCCTAAGTAACCTGAACATGGTTATTGCGTTCGTATTCCTTGGTCTTATCGCTGTTCTGAACTTCACAACCGTGCTTGATTCTGTGGCAACGGCGGTGACGGGTTATGCGAATAACATCGTAGCGTTGAGCCAAAGCTCTGGTCGTGAAGACACAACATGGCTGCATGGCTGGACTGTGTTCTACTGGGCATGGTGGGTTGCGTATGCACCTTTCTTCGGCATGTTTGTAGCGCGTATTTCTAAAGGCCGTACGGTTCGTGAGTTTTTACTTTGCGTACTGATTATCCCAACATTGGTAACGTCGGCTTGGATGGCTATCTTCGGTGGCGTGGCTATCGAGCAGGTGATTAATCATGTAGGGCAACTTGGCCTTGACCAAGGCATCACAGACGTATCTCTAAGCTTGTTCTACATGCTAGATGCATACTCGTTCGGTAGTATTCTGTCAGTTCTCGCAGTCGCGCTGATCATTGTGTTCTTCGTTACAACGCTAGACTCAGGCTCTATCGTTATCGATGGCATGACAGCGGGTGGTAAGCTTGAAGTTCCAGTGAAGCAAAAAGTGGTTTGGGCGGTTATCTCAGGCGCTATTGCAATGGTGATGCTGTGGATTGGTGGTACTCAATCTATCCAAGCCCTGCAATCGATCACGATCATTGCTGCATTGCCGTTTACGATCATTCTTCTGATTGGTTGTTTCAGCTTGTTGAAAGGTCTACTGACTGAAGTAGATAAAGCACAAGAAAATGTTAGCGAAACCGCTAAATAAAGTAATTAAGTATGGGGAGTAGATAGTTCGCTAATTACTCCTTATTCAGCGTTATTTCAAAGCTCTCTTGTACTGTGTGCAAGGGCGCTTTTTTATGCCCAAGAAGAAATCAAAGACAAGTAGAAAAGACAAAAAAAGAGCCATAAGTGAATCGTCACTTGTGGCTCTTTCTTAGTTTTAGGGATTAGCTTCAGGAGACTAGTTATTAGGGAACTCGCTATTAAGTGCTTGGTGCGAGGTCTTAAGTAGTCGCTTAAGCGTTTAATTCGTGTTGGATTACGTAATCCAAAGCACCGACTACCGCGGCAACTTGAGCGTCATTACACTCTTCATCTGTTACTTTATCGCTGTCTGGGTAAACCTCAGTGGTTGTGCCGTACTTACAATCAGTCACGCCACCACACAAGCCTAGCTTCTTCATTGGGTAGTTGATCACGCCATGTTGGGTAACTTCAGAACCAATGATCTTGCCGTCTGTATCTGCTGGTGCAATGTGGGTCACTTTTTCGACCGAAGCAATAACCGCTGCTTGGAATTCAGGTTGTGGGTTTTCAGTATCACCAACCGTGTAGAAACCGTCTGGGATCATGCCTTCGATGTACTCAATGCCATCACGAGCAGCAAGTGCCGGGCGGAATTCAGTTTCATCAGAATCTGTCGTCTCATGCAGATCAACGTGAACCAATACTTCTGGCAAAGAGGCCACTAAAGCTCGTAGGTTTGCTGATTCTTCTGCTGGCGTACCGTCGTAGAAAGAGCGGTTTGGATCAACAGCATTTGGATTCCAGCGGTTGATCACTTCGTAACCCCAAGGGCTCACACAAGGTGCAACAACAATGTTGAAGTGTGCTGAGTACTGTTCTGCTTGAGTTGCGGCGAACTTGATCGCGCCGTGCACACCACTGGTTTCGTAACCGTGAACACCACCCGTTACAAGGATCGTCGGTTTTGATTCATCCCAGTTTTTGCTCTTGATTGCAAAAAGCGGGAAGCGAGCTTCGTCGTAACTCAGTGCACCGTATTGTTCGATGTCGAAGCGGTCTGCGAGTGCTTGGATTTTTGGCACAACTTCTTGTTGATATTCACGCTTAACCGTTCTTTGAGCGAACCATGCTTCACGTTCTGCTTGTTGCCATTTTTTTCCAGGCTCACCGATTGGGTAGGAGTATTCACTTTTCATCTATACTTCTTCTTTTATGTTCGTGAAAGATGAAGACAGACTAGTCCTGTCTAGCTGAGACGGCAATAGAAAACACAACTTGTGACTCTATTTTTTACAGACTCATAACTTTGATGAGTGGATTGATGGTGTTACATTTTATCAATTGTTTAATCCCTTAAAAGAGACCATAAAATGGCTGGAGCAAGTTTATTAACGCTACTGGATGACATTGCAACCGTGCTGGATGATGTCGCACTGATGTCTAAGGTCGCAGCGAAAAAAACCGCTGGTGTGTTGGGGGATGATTTAGCGCTGAACGCTCAGCAGGTATCCGGTGTTTCTGCTGAACGAGAGATCCCTGTGGTATGGGCGGTTGCCAAAGGCTCATTTAAAAACAAGCTGATTTTAGTGCCCACGGCATTATTGATCAGTGCCTTCATTCCTTGGCTGATCATGCCTTTGCTTTTGATTGGTGGTCTGTTTCTTTGTTTTGAAGGGGCTGAGAAAATCTTAGAGAAGTTGTTTCCTCATTCTCATCAAGATGATGAAAAGGGGGAGGACACAAGTACTGGTGAATCCATAGAAGAATATGAGAAGAGAAAGGTCGCAGGCGCGATTCGTACTGATTTCATATTATCTGCGGAAATCATCGTGATAGCTCTGGGTACCGTGACGGGTACAAGTATCGTCACTCAGATTCTTGTCGTGAGTTTGATTGCAGTTGTGATGACGATTGGTGTTTATGGCTTAGTTGCTGGGATCGTGAAGTTGGACGATTTAGGTTTCTATCTCCAGCGAACATCGAATGGGAGTACCATTAAAACTCAATTGGGTAACGGGCTAGTCGCGTTTGCGCCCAAGTTAATGAAGACGCTTGCTGTGGTCGGTACTGCGGCGATGTTCTTGGT
>NZ_JBFRLX010000243.1:0-5009 GCF_041470165.1 Vibrio sp. 10N.286.46.A8 | reverse complement strand
ATACTCATGAACTGACTGTGCGGATCTAACACATAATCAGCAAAAGGTTCACAGTAACCGAAGCCAAATTTTTGATACAAATTACGCGCTGGCTTAAAGTAGTCTTCCGATCCCGTTTCTAGGCTAATACGTCGATATTGGCGAGCGGTTGCCGTATCCAAAACGTGCTGCAATAGCTTGCTTGCGACACCGGATTTTCTTGCAAACTGCGAGGTTCTCATCGACTTCAGTTCAGCGTGTTGTGTATCAAGCTCTTTAATGGCGACACACCCAAGCAGTTGGCTGTCTTTCCAACCACTGAAAAAAGTAATCTCTGGCGACTTGAGCCCATCTAGATCCAGTGCATGAACGCTTTCGACTGGCGATGTCGCGTACATATCAGCTAAATGCTCTTCGAGTAGCTCAATAACCTCTCCACCCGACAAATCATCAATTTTTATTTCCATAACTCTTTAATTATCCTTAATAATTTTTTTATCCGTTTTAGATACAGTAAAATTACGCTACCCTCAAAAAGTTGCGTACGGCACACTTTAATCACATAGTCTCGTGACGCTTGTCGTGTTAGGTATCTGATAGCTTTGTCGATATACAGCAGTCACAATTTATTTACGACACCACCATTTATTTAAAGCACCTGTTTTTGGTGAGAGGATATGTAGTCAGATCTATATGAGCATCCAACTAGATTTAACCACAGCCACCCCTAGGCAGAATTTCGACTCTGCACAGGGCTATATTACGCTGCAAGATCACCGTGTCATCGATGTCGACGAAAACATTGCAAAAATCTTCGGTTACAGTTGCCGTGAAGCACTTCTCAACAACGTCGATTTTGTCTACTCATTAATACCCAAAGATTATCACGGCTCTGTCCGTGAACGTTACCTTTCTGCGATTAAAGGCCAACTGGGAAAGGGAAAGGTCTATAAAGATATTCCGGTGAATAACCGCCTTCTCTCGCTGTTTAGCCTTGCTCAAGCGGTCAGAGTCAACGACCGCCCCGCTCTTCGTGTAATGATCATAGATATTACCTCAGTTGTTGCTTCAGAGCGTAAACATCAAGAAAAAGATCGTATGTACCGGACTTTACTCAATAGTTCGAAACAGGGCGTGCTCGTCCACCAAAATTTCAAGCCTCTAATGGTTAATCAAGCCTGGGTTGAAATGCAAGGTGCCAAATCGATAGAAGCAGTGCTTGCCATGGACTCAATCATTTCAATTATTCCGCCGGACAGTCGTATCAATGCCATGAGACGCAGCCAGAGTATTCTTGCCGGTGATACACCAAGCTTCAGTTCTGTGGTTGAAAACCAATGCTTTGATGGGAGTAAAAAACACTTCAACATCTACGACAACATCATTAATTGGGAAGGCGAGAAAGCGATTCAAGTGGTGATAGAAGACGTTTCCGACAAGGTGATATTAGAACAAGAGCTATTGCATCGCGCACTTCACGACGACCTAACACAAGTGTTCAGCCGCAGTGCCATTTACGATTGGTTAAAAAAGCCGTTAAAAGAACAGACTGAGATGTCTTGTTTACTATTGGATATTGATGACTTCAAAAAGATTAATGACCAATTTGGACACAGTGTTGGTGACGATGTGATTCGTACTCTCGCGAATACCATCAAGAAGCACGTCAAAGCCTTGAACGGCGTGGTTGGCCGCTGGGGAGGTGAAGAGTTTATCGTCTTCTTTCCAAAAAACCGAACGACTCATGGAACCATTCTCAACACGGCATACTCACAAGCAAAAATTGTTGGTCAACGTATTTGCGAAGAATTTCGAACCCATCAATTCTTGGGATTTAATCGCACCAAGTTTCAATCAAGCGTCAGTATTGGCATTACCGACAGCTGCATCGTTCGTACCAACAACTCCCTAGATACGTTGATTCGAGTTACAGACGACGCGCTCTATCGTGCTAAATCCAACGGAAAAAATAGAGTCTCAGTAAACCACGAAGGTGCATGTATAGAGTGTGGCTCGTGAAACAATTGCTAAGCATCAAGAAAAGGTCATTTAAGCCTATAAGTTGACCCAAGATTTTCTTGTTATTTTTAAGTTCTAGTTTACTATGCGCCACCCCAATTTTTTCAGCAAATGCTGCAGGCAAACATGTCCGCCAACGCACTCTATACCGACCTATCCGGTTACTATGATTTAATGTGTGTCGATATTGACTACCAAGCGCAGAGTGACTGCGTTCGTAGGTTACATCAGATTTTTGGAAATGAAGGAAAAACACACCTCGACCTTGGATGTGGCACTGGACCACACGTTCGCCATTTTATTGATTACGGCTATCAAAGTAGTGGCCTTGATCTGAATAAACCAATGCTCGACATTGCTCAAGTTCGTTGCCCTGAAGCTAACTTTTCAGTACAAAACATGAGTAACTTTGAGGTCTCAGAACCGCTCGATCTTATCACTTGTTTCTTGTATTCCATCCATTACAACGACGGTATTGAGAGACTAAAAGAGTGCATTGGAAGCGTGCACCGAGCTTTGAAACCCGAAGGTGTCTTCTGCTTCAACGTGGTTGATAAAGAGAAGATAAGCAATGACTTGTTTGTTCGACATACAGCCAACAAAGAACATGATGACTTTACCTTTCGCTCAGGTTGGTACTACTCCGGCGAAGGTAGTAAGCAAATGTTAAAGCTAAGTATCGAAAAAACGACTGCGGGTGAAACTCAAGTATGGAATGACGTACACCCTATGGTGGCATTCTCGTTTAAGGAATTGATCGAGATATTGAAGCCCTACTTTGAGGTTCATATTTTTGAGCACGATTATGACAAGCTGCTGCCTTGGGATACCAAATCAGGTAATGCTTTGGTCACTTGTGTAAAAATCTAGGTAAGCCAATTCCAAACGAATTAAACCGATACAAGCACACAAAAAAGAACCCACACTCGCCGTTCTCTTTAAAGAGTATCGAGCCAATGTGGGTTCTTCGTTTCTATATGTATCTTCCTACCAAATCAAACACAGATTGATTAGAAGTCCGCTGTCATACCTACGTAGTAAGTACGTGGCTCTTCAACATAACCCATACTCTCTAGCTCTTGTGATACAGCTTCATCAGTCAAGTTAGTAATGCCTGCACGTACTCTAACTGAATCATTAATGTTGTATACACCACCAATGTTTAAAGTAGTGTATGCATCTTGAGTCAAATCAGTTTCGATATTACGCTCACCACGGTAACGCGCACTAATAAAGGTATTCAGATCGAAAGTTGGGCTCCAGTTCAGTTTAACTAAACCTGAATGCTTGTAACGCTCAAGCAGTTCTTCACCCGTTGACTTATCTTCTGTGTCTAAGAACGTGTAGTTACCAGACACGCCCCACTCATCGGTAATCTGGAATTGACCCGTAAGTTCAGCACCTTGAACCACCGCCTCAGATACATTGGTATAAGTACGCTTCCCTTTCACATAGCCAGTAGAGCTAGAAGTGTCTGCGCACCCTTTACCCGATTCAAACACTCCGCCGTTCTCGCAGTACGTTTCATCGCGATCAATAAGATCATTGATTTCGTTGCGGAACAAGGCACCTTCAACATTCCAACGTGGTTGGTTGTATATTGCTGCAATTTCATAGTTCAAGCTCGTTTCAGGCTTCAGGTTTTCGTTGCCATATAAATCGCACGCTCCCTTACAGCTATTAACTGTGTAGTCGGCTTGGTTTTGAGTCAACGAAGGCGCTTTAAACGCCTTACCCACGCCGCCTTTGATGATCAGGTCATTAGTCGTTTGGTGAACCAAGTACACACGCGGGCTGAATTCTTCACCGTACAATTCGTGCTTATCTAAACGTCCACCAATGGTTGCGGTGAGTTGTTCAGTCATCAACCACTGGTCTTGAACAAACAAAGCACCTTGATACGCTTCTGATGTACCGTTGATCAAGTTTTCTTTGTTGGTTAATTCGCTCAACTGGTAGTCCATACCAAAAGTTACGGTGTGACTATCACCAAGATAAGTCGTTGCTGACGCTTCTACTATTTGAGTTAGCTCTTCTACATCGCTACTGTAATTGTTACCTAGATCAGCGGCATCGTTGTCTGTCACGTTTTCACGAGAGTAACGAACTTGTGTGTCACCCCAGTTCCAAAAACCGCTGTGTGTAATCGCTTGACTGTTACGTACAACATTACTATCCACTAGGTTCGAACCTGTAGCGTGTTCTGCTAAACCATCACGTTTATCGTCACTATAGCCAAGGTCTAAATCAATCGTCTGATTGTCTGTCATATTCCATGTCAGGTTGGCAAGCAAACTTAAAGTGTCGCGTTCCTCTAGAGCGGTAATATTTTCACGACCATTACCTGTATATGGTTGCCATGCGTCACGCGAGGTTTGATTTAAAGAAAAACGCGCAAACAACTCATCATCAATCAATGCACCGGACGTAGTAAAACCAACAGAATATTCTTCGCCACCATCTCCGTCTAATGGAGATGAAGTGTCCATGTTAATCGTTGAGCTCCAATCATTTTCTGGAGCTTTGGTGATGATGTTGATTGTGCCACCCATACCATCTGAACCGTAAAGTGCAGACATTGGGCCGCGGATGATTTCAACACGTTCGATTGACTCAGCTGGAATAGTCGAGAGATCGAAATCGTTACCACGAATGATGGCACTTGCAGAGCTTAAGCGACGGCCATTCACCATGATAAGCGTATAGTCTGAATCCATACCACGAATAGAGATCATCTGACGGCCAGCACGTGTGCTATCAAAATCAGATTCCACACTCGTTGATTCTGCAACGATGTCAGCCAAAGTGATTCCAGGGCTGTCTTCGATGTCTTGAGCGGTGATAACCGACATTGAAGCTGGCGCTTGTTTTAGAGCCATTTCAGTACGAGTTGCCGTAACAACCATTTGCTCATCTGTCGCTTGCGCTTCTTTTTGCGCTAACACGTTAGCCGATAGTGAGGTGCAAATAACAGCTACTGCGACCGAAAGGGGTTTACGAATCATAAGAGG
>NZ_JBFRLX010000242.1:0-9174 GCF_041470165.1 Vibrio sp. 10N.286.46.A8 | reverse complement strand
GCTTGAACACCAACCAACAGGTGTTCTTGAGTGGATATCTGACAACATGTCTCCTGAGCTCGATAACAAGCTCAAGCAAGCGATTCGAGCTAAGCGAAAGCGTCACTTTAATGCTGAACAAGTTCACACCAAGAAAAAATCAATCGACCTTGATTATCGTGTATGGGAAAAGCTATCCCAGCGTGCGAACGAGCTAGGTTGTACGCTATCAGATGCTATTGAGTATTTGGTGAGCGAAGCATCTCGTAGTGAACAGGCCAGTAAGACAGTAACCAATCTTAAAGAAGATTTAAGCAAGCTCCTTTCTGACGATAAATAATCATCAACAGTAGTGGTGACATTATGATGTATGTAATCTTAATCGGTGCAGCGTTGGTTTTTTGGTTAGTCGCGGTTGATAGGCCGGTATTGAAAATCAAATTTAACGATGGGGCGATCGAACAAGTTAAAGGTCATCTTCCACCCAGCTTTAAGCACAACCTTCAAGAGATTGGCCACAACAACACTTTTAAAGGTGAATTAAAAGTGTACGCAAAGCGTTCTGGTTATAATCTCAAGTTCACAAAGGATGTACCTAAGAACGTGCAACAACGTATTCGTAATGTATTCCCGCATAACGGCTTCAAATCTAAAGGCTCAAAGAAGGCGTAATGGTCAAGAATTACGTCTTATCTTGTCAATCTTCATACTAAGTTAGTTCTTCGCTTGTCTTAACCATCGTCATACTGTTCTCAGTTCCAATAAAGGAGAACAGTATGAGATATCTAATCCTTTTGTTGTTTTTTTCATCCCCAGTCGTATTTCCCGACGATGCATTGGTTAATCCCGTAGCCAAAAAAATCAAAGCCACGGTTATGAAAGGGCTAAAAAAGAGCAATGTTGAAATCGATGGTTATTGTGACCTGATGATTGAAATGAAGCACTCCAAAGGTTACACAAAAATCAAGAGAGTGAGAACGTCCGGCGATAGTAAAGCTTGTAGACAGGCGAAACAGCATTTACCAATCAAGAAAAAGTTCAAATACAGTTTTCCAGAAAAGTACATCCGACTTCATATCACAAATTGACCATTATAATGCACTATAACTAAATGATATTAATATGATTGTCTAAAACGCCAATGAATACGAGTGAATTACGGTGATCTGACTAAGATGTTAATTTGTTGCACTGTCACTTTGTATGGGCAATATGTCTCGTAGGGCGTTCATTTTACTGATATCTATTTAGCCGAAGGTGCCAAATGTACATGAATCTTGTTTAGCGACAGCGTGTTTAACGGGAATGCCGAGGTGTTGGCAAGTCATTAGTACCTTTAGTTTTCTATCGGCAGGAGCGTGTTCTGAGAGAATCACAGAGCTTATACACTCTTTATTCAGATACAGCTTGTTGCCAATAATCTCTTCATTGGGCAGTACCCAGCGATATTCTTTTTCGTAACGCCAGTTTGAATGTTTGATTCCAAGTACGCTCGCGGCTAATTTCGATGCTTTTAAGTCAACTAGCGAAGGAGAACTAAGCATGCTTGGGTTGTCAGCATACTGAACTTCAAAGCAATTGAGATCTGCCTCACCGTGATAACAGTTAAGATCATACTCAATACACATACCTTTAAAGTTATCACCATACTGAGACCAAAGTATGGGATGGTCATTCGATTGAGAGAAGCACATAACCTTGAAGTCGTTCTGAAGTTCTTGGTTGAACAGGTGATGAGATTCAAAAGGGTTATTAAAGGTCTTAGCGGAATCAAACCACAACGAACACTCGGATATCGATTGTATGTTTCTATCGTGAAGAGATCTGAACTTATAAAGTTTAGGCAACATACTAAACACCTGGTTTACAAATTTATCTGATGTTAACACTATAATTCATAATGTAAGCGTGAATGCATAGTGTTTGCTTGCTTAGTCACCAAGTTTAATCATATAACTGATTGATAGATCAAAATTTAAACACGAAATAGCAGCCTGTTTGAGTGATTTATCTTGCAGTAGCGCTGGTTTTTCTAATAAGTTGCAACGTAACTTTATATTGGTGGAAGAATAGGTCTATATTTGGAGGCAATGTAAAGGAAGTTAAGTGAACCAATAATGATAAATCCGACCTCAAAGAGATCGGACTATTTGCAATGTTAGGCTAGTTGACCGCAATAAATTGGTCTAGCCATTGAAGGAACTTTAGAAATGGTATCGTGCACCAATGTATGCTGTTTTGGATGAAACATCGATGGACTCTATTTCAATATGTGCAGAGCGGTAACCAACATGAACGTCGATATTGTCGGTAATTATTGCGCCAAATTCTCCACCGATTTGGTAAGCGACCTCAGATTCAGAAGCTGATAGCCCAAAGGCTTTGATTTCCGTATCAATAGATCCAACGCCTGCTAACAGGGAGACATACAAATCCAAGACGTCGCCTTTAACGATGAATTTGGGTTTAACATTCACGAAGAAGGCTTGGCCTTCCATATCCATCATTTGAGCAAAGTTAACTTTGCCAATTTTTCGGTACTCCGCTTCTAATCCCAGCTTTACTACATCGTGTGTATTGAACTCATAACCGCCAACTAAGTTATAACTCAAGTCAGCTAGATCAGAAGAATCTTCAATTTTGCTACCGCGGTATTCTAATTCGGTTTCATTATAAAATCCAACATCTACACCTGCATAAAAATGACCGAGCTCTTTAGCTGCTGTGTCATTTTCATTAGCAAGCGCGTATGAACTGATGCCAAAAGCGGTGAATAGTGATAGGGCAACCATACCGATTTTCATATTAAGCCTTTTATATAATAAGTTATTGATTCCTTGAATACCTTACCAAATGTAGAGCTTTTAAACTAATAATGGTTTTGTGTAACCATCTGATTTTATGAACTTATTATCGATATAAACATCAATACGAAGCAACATGTTTGATTTTAGCCGTATCGCTTTATATTTACACAATCAGTATGCCTTTAGCCGAACACAACAAGGTGGTGGGTAGGGAAACTGCTTAATCAAAACAAAGTTGAGGCGTTAAAGCGTAAAGACGAACTCGAAAATGAGAAGCATCAGGCTAGGGTACGTCGATTACAAAATGGCGAAGAACAGGCCAGCAGTCTTGATGAAGTCAGTATTCGAGAGCGGGGACTCAAAGACGAGTTCATTCTCTTGGTGGTGTTCGTGCCGCTCATCCTATCATTTATCCCCAACTACGCGCCCTATGTTGAGCAAGGTTTTAACGCGTTGCAGCGTATCCCCAATCCGTATTGGTTTGTGGTGGGTGCGGTCGTAGTTGATACGCTCGGCATGCGCGCGATGGTTCGCTATCTCCTCGAGTTTTACGTAACGAGATGGAAGGGCAAGTAATGGGCTTTCTGGACACATTGATTATTGCATTCATGACCGGCGGAGTCTCAAGCCTTGGCACTATTGCGGCTTTGAAAACGGACATCAACTGGATAAAGCGAGTACAGCAAGACCAAGAGCAACGGATACGAAAACTAGAGGTTTCGAATGAAAGGACACAAGTGCAAAGGCCGCCGACCAAACGGCCAACTTAAGAAAGGTTACACGCTCAAGAACGGGCGTGTGGTGAGGGCGAACACCACGCGAAAACGCTACAAGAAACGTCGATAATTCACACCAATCAAAGGGCTACTTTCTTAAGAAAGTGGCCCTTTCTGTATTTCCATTACAACAATTTGCACTTTAGTCACACAGTTTCACAGCTAATGATTTAAATCACTGTTATAAATAGAGTTGATGGTTATAATTCTTGACCAGAAATATAGACCAGAGAGATGAATTTATGGGTGAGTACGCAGATTTTTGCGAGAGTTATGGTGGAAGTGCCGGTGATCCAGAGTTTATGGATAGATGGTTAGAAGAAAATGTATATCCCCATGATGAAGAGGAAGACGGAGAGCGCGAGTGGTTTTTAGAAAACGAAAACAAACCACATTATCAATTATTAATAGACCAACTTGACAGTGTTGATAACATGCTCGAATTAGAGGTGCCCCAAAAAGCTAAATTCAGTTTTTTGGTTATGGTTCATGCTCATGTCGTATCAGCAGTCGAGGGGTATTTAGCAGGTGTGTTTATTCATCACGTATGTAATTCAGATGAACTTACGCGGAAATTAGTAGAAACAGATCCTGAGTTTGGTAGGCGTAAATTCACCCTTAAGGAAATTTATCAAGAGCAAGATGCACTTAAAGTGACTGTAGCAAGTTATTTGAAAGATCTGATTTTCCATGATGTCAAAAAGATCAAGCCAATGTATCAAGCAGTCTTAGGTCATAAGTTTGGAGACCTTTCATGGTTATTTAAAGCCGTAGAGCTGCGTCATCATTGTGTTCATCGGGCGGGTTATGACAAAGAGGGGCAAGTTATTGATATATCGGTTGATTCAATCCTAGAGCTGTTAGGGAACGTAACAGACTTAGCGAATGAAATTGATCACACTGTCGATAATTTGAGCCCCAGTTACTAACAAGCTGTATAGAGGTATTCAATTGATCTAACAAACGTTTAGATTGATTCGCAATACATGGCACTTTTGCCATGCATCTCGCTTGGTGGTAAGGCGATTTGTTGAGGCTTTAACGTAACGTTATATTTTCAAGAGGTAATATGGAACTTGTTAACAACCAGTCAATAAAAATTCATTATGACGGTTCAGGAAAGCGAATTCGCTCTCATCAAATGAAAGCATCTTATGTCTCTGCAAGTATTGAAGGGTTTGATACGATCTATCGAGAAGCTTATAAAGAAGCGAATAAAATATATAAATCAAAGATTGATACAGAGATTTTATTAGAAGGTGGCTTTCAAGAAGGTTCGCTTTGGTGGTGGCTAAAACTATTTACATCTGAATCTGAATCGCAACAGTCTATTGAAAAAGTTTCAGTTACTAACTCCGTCCTCAACTCGATTCAGTACGCGATAAACCTGTTACGTCAGATGGATTTAAGTACCACAGAGATTGTCATTAAAGATACGAGTGATGGTTTCGAAATTGATATTGATGGGGAGCGGGTCATTCTAAATGAACTACAGTGCGCAATTCTAACTAACCCCAAGATTCGCTCTGCCATTAGTGATATTGCAACACCTTTAACTGAAGATGGTATCGATACGTTAGTTATTGATCATGGTATATCGACTTGCCCTAAAATTGAGATTACTAAAGAGGATAAGAACAACCTGGTTTTAAGAAGAAGTCACAAACATATAGTCGAGGAAGGTGAAATTTTCGGTTTCTATTATATCGAGACTTTGAGCTATAATCCAAGGTCCAAGTGGAAGCTAATTTCTAAAGATAACCCCTCTAACAGCGTAACTGTATACATTACTGATCCAAAATTTTTGAAGCGAGTATCTGATAATCAAGAGAAGTTTTCTAAAGACGATCTGTTAGAAGTGGAAGGAGTTTGGTACAAAGAAAAAACTAAACTAACGGGTAAAGCAACTGTGAATTACACTATTACAAAGGTTAAAGATCATGTGCCAGCCGAGGAAAAACAGTGGAAACTTCTATAGTTATATCACTCCTAATCGTTGCAGTCGTAGTTCTGTATTATCTTATGCCGTTGGTAGTTCATCGGCTTAAGACTAAGAAAGTACGAATCGTAGTTATAGATAATGCCGGAACTAAGAAAACGAATGTTTTATACCTTTACCCTGATGATCCACTTTGGGAAGTGGTAGAAGCTCACAGGGGGAGCAAGTATGTCTAACGATAAGCTACCTCAACAAGCAAAAGGTATCAAAAAATCTGACGTATTAAGTGGTGCAGCTATAACAGGTGTTACAACTTTTATTCTTCTAACATGGTCTAAAACGCTACCTTCTAGTTCAGCTGTTGCCCCCTATGTTACTGAGCAAACAATCTCTTTTGCAGCTGGCCTAGCATCTTATTTGATAACTCTAGCTCTTTCTTTTGGCCGATATGAAATTAGCCTTATTCTTCATGAACGTGATTACACAAAGAAAATTAAGTATCTGGAACAAATTATGACTTTCACAACATGTCCAGAGGCTAAAAAAACTCTCGAAGAGCAGAAAAACAACTTATTAAAAGAAGCAGCTAAGGCTATCGTTGAAGAAACAATATAAAAGGCGCTCAAATATACATTCAACGTATGGCAATAGTTTAGTCTGGGCAAGTTTAGCTCGTGCCATGTGCCTTTGGGAGGTCCTCCGTGTTTGATAATGAATCCAAATTTGAATCATATTTGCGAGAGTTGATAGAAACAAAAATATGCTCTAAATATAAAGATCTAGTGTTATTTGAAAATAAAAAAGCTGTTGATATTCTTATTTGTCGTAATGGTGAAAACCCTTCTTTGTTTTTTATAGAAGTGAAGTATCACAAAAAGTCACATGGACGGTTGGGGTTTGGAAGTTCAAGTGGGGCAGGCTTTCAACCCGAGATTATTGCAAGATCTCCTGATTATTTTGAGTCAAATTTGAGATGGATAATTGCAGGTGAAGGGCGTGAAGATTCCGGGATTATATTCGTTTCATCAAGTGTAATCCGGAATTACCTTTCTGGAGGGGCTGTTGGGCAAAAGTTCAACAATATTCAACAAAAAATATTTAGAGAAGTAGGCGGTTTTACTGAAGATACTTTGGTTAGTGAGCTTGAAAGTTGGTTAACCGGAACGTAACAAGCGCTCTAAATACGTAAGATAGTAGATTTTTAACAAAGCACCTTAGGGATTCTAGTTATGTTAGAGGTCTCCAAGTTACAACAAAAAGTGAAAGGGTTTTGCTAATTATCTGTGTGTCTCCTTTTTTCATTGTCTAACTTATTGAATATTAAAATTAACTTCCCAATTTTAAGCCAAGTTACGCCCCTCTGAGTGGTTTCTCATTCTAATTTATAATTATTAATTTCAAAGAAGCGGACAGAGCAAAAACGCGCAACGATCATAATGTATATATTCCTCGTCGTTCATATAACGCCATGAGGAAATTAAGAATGAAACACCCCAGTTCTATTAAAGTATTGAAAAGCACAATGTTGATCGCCGGTGTGTTATTGGTCGGTTGTAAAGAAAAAAACCTGTTCGAAAAGGTTGAAGAGATTAAAATTGAAAACAACGAGAGCCTAGAGGTAGAAACGCAATCATTCCAAATCAGTGAGGTGATCGTTACGGCGGACAGTCGCACGTTCCCCGTGAAGAGTATCATCACGTTCGAGGTGTTTGCAGAAACCGAAGCCTTGTTTGATGGCCCACAAGACATCGCAGCGCACACTTCGTCATCACGCGTGAACATTTCAACACTGTCGGGACTCAGACTTGAATCCATGGATCCGGATATTTTGAGCATTCCAGACGGTGAGCGGATCGGCATTGCTCGAAAGGAAGGGTCCGTCACGGTATACGCGCACTTTAGAGGCGTACAAAGTGCGCCGCTAAAGTTGGAGATCTTACCGCTTCTAGCTTCGTGTGGTCAGGTGAACAATACCGACAAAAATAACTCGGGTGGCTCCTGTTTAAAAGTGGTCAAAGGGAGATATGCTGAGGCTAATAACAAGCTCTTCACCGGTACCCCTAGTGTTCCTTTCTTAGACACGCTGAATTACCACCAAGAGAACACCGTTGATAACGCGGGCAAAACGTACGCCTCCAGTCTTGTTGGGGTCGGTCTCCACGCGACGGCCAGTGCGCTTTTTGGACTGTTTCGTCAAGATGGACAGGACGCCACTTTAGACGGCACCCACGGTCAATATGACCGCTATTGCCAACACCTGGCTGAACTTCAATTCTTGGAAAGAAGGGATTGGCGCCGTGCAACAGGCCTAGAATTATCGGCGCTCTTTCAGGGCTCAGGAAACCTCTTTGACAATCATGGCGTATTTAATCAAGTCGATTATTGGACTGCGAGTCAATCCATGCCTGGGAAACAAACGGCATTACCCTTTGAATTTTTTAGTGTTGCATTAAAGAACACAGGATTCGTTTTCCCACAAAGTCGGACAGAAAGTTTGGCAGCCAGTTGCGTGTCCGCCAACGCGAGTCATCCCTAACGACGGAGTCAAGCCGGCTCATCGGGAGGGATCTTATCTATCTCGTGATCCAGCGCTTTTATCAAGGCGTCAAGGTTATAATCCGCGATCCCACTGTCTTCACCTTCCATAAGCCGTTGTCGTAACGTCCTTATTTTATTCTCTTTTAAGTCACCAAGGCGCTGCGCTGAGCCTACTGTAGGGGGATCGCCAGCGCCAAATCGATGAAAGCGGGCAGGTGAGTTACTTCTTTTTATGGCCACTCTGTATGAGCCTCAACGAGCCGAGGGATTTGGTTTCCATGAATTGACCCATGGCCGCCCAATGAGCGATGGTTTGAGATGGCGTCAGTCCAGAGTCTTTGGCGGCTCTGAGCGCTTGGTTGAACAGCACTTGATCGATATAGACACTCACTTTCATTACTAATCCTTTTTTATCCTGTTTCTTTTATTTGAATTTGCTTGGCACCCAAGGTTTGGCGGGCAGTCGTCGACCGCCACGAAATGGCAATGGGTGCTCCTTGGGTGGGTAATATTTCGGTGAATCAATCTTGCCGTGGCGCTCAACCAGCTGACGATGCTCATCACGCCAGTAGGCAAAACTGAGCAATTCTTTGGGATTAAATTCGCGTCTTTCTGGTGTGATCAAGGTGCCGCGGTCGACGTTGATTTTAAATCCGTCCCAACGGTGATCCAGTGGCAAATAACCCCGAGCATGCACATTCATGAGTTTCTCGGCGATCGGGTTGATCGAGCATTGACCCGATAACCAACGCCGAATGGTCGGCACCGTCACATGAAAAAACGCCGCAGCGTCTTTCAAAGAATCAAAATGTTGGTTCACCAAATCAGCAAATGGCGGGGTTCTCATGTGATCGACCTCATAAAATATTAGTAGTTAATGATAGTTTATTCCTATTTTACTTTTGTATTTTGATAGTTAGTGGCTATCAAAACGCAGCAGTTTCTTGAAAATTAAATATTGCGTTTGGAACACTATAGCGAAGCCTAGCGTCCAAAAAAGTAATTAATAGGATAATTTCAGGGTAAAGATTAAGGAAAACAAGGCAGTTAGACGCCCAGATAAGCAAAAATCGACCAAGGTTAAGAACTTGAAAAGATTATAATTTATCACCATATTAGTGCGTATTATGGGGCT
>NZ_JBFRLX010000241.1:0-10679 GCF_041470165.1 Vibrio sp. 10N.286.46.A8 | reverse complement strand
GTTGGCCCTTTTTTTATTTTATAGTCATCAATTATGCTATCGGTACTAAACGCGCTACCTTTCACTCACAGGGTGACGCACGGTGTAAAGTGCTTTTGATTCCCATGACTTTAGTTTCGAACCATCTCATGCGCTTCAAAGTCAGTATTTCCAATTAACTTTTGTGTGGCATATTTGATCTACTTACGTGTAACCATCATCTCACCTTACCCGCATGGATAATCGCCAATCGCAGAAAAACTTAGCGACAAGTCTAATAAAGGCTGGTATCCACCTTCTTGCAATACCTCTTTAAACTAAAGGCTTTGATTATCCCCTGCAAGGTATAAAGTTATATATCCCTTTGTTGGGATAGCACGGCCAATATCCTCTAATGGGGATCAAACCTCATAATATGAAGTGACAACTTGTGATTTATAGCCCACAACAATTAGCCAGTACTTTATTGCTAATACGCAAAAAAATAAGTGGACTCAGTTCGAAGTGGCAAAGAGAGTCGGCATAAAGCGAGCTACCATTTCTAACTTTGAAACTAGACCAGATAAAGCCACGCTCTCTACCATGTTTAAAATCATTCAAGCCTTAGATCTGACAGTAAAGGTTGAAACAAGAAGTGAGAGCAAGAGAATGTTGTAATGCCTTTGTATTACACACAATACTTGAACGACCACCTTAAGGTTCCGATAGAGAGTTAGCCATACTTTAGGTATCTCAAAGCCCCATGGCTTTGAGTTTTCTATTGTTCTTTCATTACATAAAGTAAATCACATTAGACTTTTAATAATATCGCCAAGTTTGTAACTATAAAAGTTCACTACGGTAGACTTTTATGTGATAACTCAATGTATCCACTATAAAAGTGAACTTTAATAGACTTTTATTTAAAATCTACGTATAAATAACTTAAAAGTCTACTAAGGCATACTTTATTGCATCATGCTATATGGAGGTTCTATGGTTAAGAAAGTAAAAGCAACTGAGTCACCAGATCTAAGCCAGGTGTTCACACCATCACTACTTGGTGAGGCGATCAAAGCAAAAAGAACTCAAAGTAAAATCACTCAGCAAGATGCAGCATTGCTTTCTGGTGTTTCAAAACAAACCTACATAAAAATTGAACAAGGCAGCTCCGATATTAAACTAACCTCTTTAATGAAAGTTGTGTCTGCTCTAGGAATAAAGATATCGATACAACCATGGCAAGACTTAGATGCTTCAGTCTCATCGCAGGAGAAAGGTAATGATGTCTGGGTCTAATCAATACATCCTCGATATAGTCTATAGCCAGCAAGTCATAGGCAAACTATCACTGAGTAAAGAAAGTGATGCTCTATCTGTATTCTACAAGCAAGATTGGATTGATAATGGGTTTCCCATATCGCCACACCTTCCATTTAACTCTGATATACCATCAGTCAATATCAGGAGGTTCTTACAGAATTTGCTCCCTGAAAATAAAGGGTTAGATTATTTGATCGACTTTCTTGGCGTATCACGTTCAAACGTATTTGCACAAGTTGGTGGTATTGGAACAGATACATCAGGTGCAATGATGTTCTTATCTGAAGGTGTTTCTCCAGTTCAAACTGAAACCTCTTTCAACCCAATCAACGATAGTGAATTAATTAAGAAACTATCTGACCCTGAGCTTGGGTATTTAGAAATATGGGAAGGAAAACCAAGACTATCAGTAGCGGGGGTTCAATCTAAGCTAAACGTTTTATCTATCGATGGAAACTTAGGGTTTGGAGAGGGTGAACTATGCTCAACTCACATTGTGAAGTTCGAAAAAAATGACCAACAACACCTTGTCATAAATGAATTTGTGACGATGAAGTTAGCGAAGCTAGTTGAACTAGATGTTGCTGATGTTGAGTTGCGGTATTTTGACCAATTTCCAGCCTTAATTGTAGAGAGATTTGATCGAAAGCTATTTAGCTCAACAAGTGTGAAACGAAGGCATATGATCGATGCCTGTCAAGCTTGTAACCTAGGTGTCGATAGAAAGTATGAACGAAACTTAGGTAAACAAAGAGATGTCAGTCATATTCGTGATGGTGTCAGCTTCACCCGACTTTTTTCGGTAACAGAGCAATGTGAAAACCCATTAGCGGCAAAACTAGCGATCCTAAAGTGGGCAATGTTCAATCTCTGCATTTATAACGCAGATGCACATGGCAAAAACTTCAGTTTCTTTGTCCAAAAATCGGGCTTAACACCAACGCCACTTTACGATCTAGTCAATGTAAGGATGTACCCTGAATTTGAGCAGGATCTTGCGATGGCAATTGGGGATGAATTTGACTCAGATTCTATTAATGCCTACCAACTTGTAGAGTTTGCTGACGATTGTGGTATTTCACCAAAATTGCTTCAACAGAGCCTAGTAAAGATCGCAAATGACATTATAAACAACATTGATGATGCTATATCTCTCGTCACTCCTACTTCTGATTCACAATTACCTTATTTAAACCGATACCGTGAAATCGTTGTGGCTAGATGTAAGCACTTCCTTAAACAATCACCACTCATCACTGAAATTGAGCTTTAACTTATAGATAAGCTATCTAATCAGAATATAGAAAGCACAAAGAGCAAAAGCTCTTTGTGCTTTCTACTTGATAATTAACGCAGCCAGTTCAGTTACTGATGAGGAAGTTGAACCGATAGAAATTAGATAAGTTTAGGGGTTACTCCATATCACCTAACAAGTAATCTTCATCGCTACTCACTACTGCGCCGTGCTTTAAGAAGTTCTTACCTAGGATCATGCTGTATTCAAAGCGAGAACGGTCTTGAAGGTTTACCCTCACCTCTTTCTCTAGGTCTCCGAGCTTAACCTTCATTTCAACGACAGGGCGAATGTTCACCTTCTCACCTTTCTTGGCTTTAATGCGCATTACATCAATCACTGGCTTAGTGAAATCTTGCTTATCACCTTGGTTGTTTTGATAGGTAAAGCTCACCATGTCTTGGCCATCTTTCTTAAATCGTTTGATGTTGACTGCGTTCATTGAGCTTACATCGGCACCGGTGTCGAGCTTGGCCGGGAACTTCATGCCGTTCACTTCAACGACTTCGATGTGCCCTACTTTAAACAGTGGCTCAGCTTTCAGAAGGTAATCAGAACGCGTATTAACGTAAACGCCTTCTTTTGCCATCTTCTTACCTAAAATAAAGTACGCTTCTTTCTCATTCGTATTGAGCACGTCGATGGCAAACTCTTGCGTACGCACTTTTCCAGACACCGCAAACTCACCACTTACAACCGGACGAGTATCATCCCCGACTTTAAGCTTCTTAATAATTGGCTTGGTCACCTTCTGCTTCTCACCATTTACATCGGTAAGATAAAATTCAACGGAAGCATCTTTGCCTTTACCTGTCATTTCAAAACTGTCGACCTTCAACAAAGGCGTATTGACCGTGAAAGAAGCCACCGCCTTAAGAGGAAAGTCATCTAGGGTGATGTCCTCTTCCGGCGAGATAATCATAGGCTCACCAGACTCAGCCACATCACTAAAGTTCTCTGAACCTTCTGATAAAATATTCTCAGCACTGGTGTCAATCATGAAGAGTTCGCTGGCTGTGTTGGTTCCAAATCTCAACTGCGATTCACTACTCGAGCGCTCACGTAGGTACACCAGAACGTCTTTAGTTGTGTTTTCATCGAGTTGAACCGGCACATACACCAAAGGTCTTTTTTTACCACCTACACTTAACATACGAACTAATGGCAGTGTCATCTCTTTCTGCTTACCATCGTTGTCGAACATATCAAACGTCACTTCACTGTTCTTCTTATCTACATCGATCTCTTTCGCATGAAGAATGCTGTAGCGATTTTTTAATGAGAAGGTCGCGTTCATCGCCATTCCCGAGATAGACATCACCTCTTTTCGGCCAACAACCGTCGCGTTTTCCTGCTCCTGCAAATAGTCGTAACCAGCAAACACCAGTGCGTTATCCGCAAGGAAGGTTTTGCCGATCAATACTGGCGCAGAGAAGTGGCTTCTGTCGGTCAGGTTAACGTCTGTTTTTAACTCTTGATCCGCAATGGTGAGCGACATTTTGACGGTAGGGCGAAGCAAAGGCGTGCTGCTGGTGCGGCTGCGTATTATGCTGACACGCTCTAAAGGCGCTTCGATTAATACCATGTCACCCGTACGTGGGTTTTGAACCTTGAAAGAGACCACAGCTTCATATTTCGCAAAGGTGCTGCCATCCCAATCATCGTAATCAACATCGGAATTGTTCAACAGGTCTTCGGTTAACGCCGCCATCAACTCTTTGTCTTTGAGGTTTTTGTAGTCGGCATTAGAGCTCTTCACATGAATGTCTTCCGCATGCATAGAAGTGGTTTCTGCACCGGTATCGATTTTACCAATGAAAGGAACGTCTTTTAGCCCTTGAACGCTAGATAGGTATACATTCTCTGTACGCCCTAATACCGCCTTACCATCGAGTTCGTAGGTCGGATTTTGAGTGGTGTGTGAAGTGTCTGTAGCCAAAGAATACTGTGAAAAAAGTAGAGTGCTTAAAAGAGTTAGAGCCAAAGGTATCTTTTTCATTAGTTGGTCCGTTGTGATCAGTTCACTAATAATACTGGCGATTCGGAAAATAGTTCCCCCACCAGCAATGGTTCTCACATAACGTTAACGCTATGAGTTTTTCGATGACAAACCGATGACTTAGCGCAGCATTCGCTTATCGATTATTGACCATTGGATACCCGATAACCTTTTCAATATGTGGTGTTCTATTGAAAAAATAAATACCAAAAAGGCCAACGACAAGCGCTGACCTTAGCGATTCAAAACACACCTGAAGCGAGTTTAACTTGCTAAAACACAAACGATTCTAGATAAACATAGCACTAAAAAGTGCCGACTGTTTTCTTTGCACAGATAGCCCGAGCTTTTTCTGCGTTCTCACCTTTATTTTTGATAGAGCACTGTCGATAAGATTCGACGTAGCGCTCAAATAACACTTTGGCTTCAAGTTGTGGTTTAGAGAGCAGTTGGTTAACGAATTTTCTTGAGCCGACCTCAAAATGCTGAGTATCGATTGGGCTATTCCAATCCCCTCCCCAGATCATAAATCCGTGATGAGCAAACAGCTCAACCACATCTTCTGCCATGCCTCGGCGTTCAATTTCATCACGAGCACGAAAACGAGTACGGTTCACATAACGAGTCGCAGATTGTGAAGGCTTTACCGTGATTCTTCCGTTGCTATCAAACTCTAAGAAAGGGTTTTGAACTGGGTTGATGTCGATTGCCACACCATAGGCATGTTTCGACCAACCTCCTCCGCCTGTAATAGGACGAGCGTTAAAGGCGCTGCTGTTGTTCGCGTCCATTGAGGCGCTATCATCACCTCTGAATTCACGCATTAGGCGAGCGGAATGAAGAGGAAAATTGCGCCGTTTAAGCTCTGAAAAGATTTGTTCAACAGCTGGCGCAATAACATCAAGCACGATCATATTGCCCTGTGCGTCTCCCCTTTGAAATTAATGAAATCGAAATCCACTTTAGATAACCGCTCACAACCAACAGGCGCACCGCTGCTCAATACATTGTTCTTTTTCATCATATCGCATTGCCATTGAGATATAGGCGCAACTTGAGCATAACTCGCAGCACTGAGCACAGTGGCCAGACAGCCGACAATAAAACGTTTCATATCAAAGACTCAAAATAATAAGAGTGGAAAGTAGCAGAAGTTGGAAAATAGCATAAGTTAGAAAATAGCATATTAAGCCAAGTTGAGCGCACGATTTGTTAGCGCGCTTTATTCCAATAGACAATCTCTCTAACTCGTCCGTTCTGATCCTTGTCAGCTTCTCCACCAACATCAGAAAGTTCAGGTAAGGTCGATAATTGCGGAGCGTAATAGGCAATCAACATCAGTACAAAAGCATCGTAAATATCATCTATCGCGACGTCTTTACGCTTGGTATTTGAAATGGACAACGACAAGCCGTCACACCACTGAGGGGCAAGTTGCTGAATAATAGAAAGCCTTTCCTCTTTGCCTTCTTGTGTTCGTTTTGAAAACGTCAGCGGTTCACCTTTCAATGCTGCAAACACAACTTCAGGATGTGATTCCCTGATAGAAAGATTGGGATGAGTTTCAATGAGCTCATCAAGCTCGCGGATCTTGGGCACAATTCCCCAAGTCTGTTTAGAAAACTTCTTATCGAGCTGCTCCACATTGGCACTACACGCCGCAATGTAATCGGTTTGGTAAACCGCCTCACGACACGGAACAGGAAAAACGGAAGAGCCACGCTTACTGGTGAGAAAACGCCTTGCCGCTTTATCGCATAATCTATCTGGAGTAAGCGAATCGCTAAAGCCAATTGGCATGTCGATTAGCGTCATCGAACCTGCAAATTCATCAACCAACTCATCGAGGGTGTTTACCACTTTAAACGCAGGTACCTCATTGTCTGAGACAATCCAAGCAATCCAACCCGCCTTGCAGCCATCAATTCCGATGTATTTCATTGTGTTCTCGATGATTAGTTTGTTGAGGGTTATTTGGGATAACTAGCCACTTAATGATCAGTGCCACTCATTAATTAACAGTCGGCTTTTCACGCCACGTACCTGTAAACCCATTGCATCGAACACCTCTTCGAAGTCTCGACACTGTGGTGGAATATTGGGTAAAGAAAGTGCTGCTTCAGAAAAGAATTGTTGTTCAAAATGAGCCGAATCGCTCCACGCCAATTGCCACCATTCGAGAATACGAAACTTAGACGCTCGAAGTTTTTCAGCAGTAGGAACTTTGTCACTTTTGCTTAGGTTCTCTTTGCTTGTGGTCGGAAAGAGGTTCCACTTGTCGTTATTCGGCCAATAAGCAAAAGGCAAGCAGTGATCAACGTGATACTCATTTTTTAATGATTTTCCACTCCAGACACTGAAAATATCGGTACGTTCAGATCTAAGTTGTTCGACACGTTTACGCACATCGCGAGTATCGTGGTTTTGATCGATCCATACCAAGCAGTCGTGATATGTCTGTAGTGAGATACTTCGCTGTCGGTTCAACTCGAAACGCTGCATCTCCATGACCCACTGATTCACCACCAGCGGTTCAATCCAAGAGTGGTAGATTCTAAAGCACTCCCACAGGCTTTCATCGAGAGTAAAATAACCAAAACTTTCTAAGAACTCACTATCAATGACCAGTGATTCTCGGCTCTTCCGTCGTTTTTGTGGTGGGTATATATCGAATAGTCGGTTGTCTTTCGAGCCTTGATAAATAAAAGTCACAGGCCCTGATTTAATGGTACTGATCGTTTGTGAAAATAGCTTTTGTAGAGCCTTGGCTTCATCGCCGAGAAACATAGCGCCTATCGCTAGATCATCAGCACTTAGGTGTTTGAGTTTATTCCACCCATCCTCTTTTACAAACCCAAGCCCCTTCGTTGTGTTGCTATTTTGCTGAATCCCAGCGCCTTCTATGTCGATATCAATCAGTCGCTTAAACTGCCTAACCCAATACAGAGCAACCAAGCCCACTGGTAGAGAAATTTTCCCATCAGTTCGATCAATCACGGCGCCTGAATGCGCATCCGCAATTCGCAGTAATGTTCTCAACAAAGCCAACTTGTATGTGGCCGACTTATTGTCATTCACAATAATGTGGCGCACCTTGTTCAAGTCACCGGAGCCATCGTCTGGGAGTGTCATCACCACGGTTTGCCACCACACTTCACTGCGGTTCAATGTATCTTGGCTATCATCAACATGACGAACCAACAAGGCGCTATTTTTTGATAAACGCTCGAGCTCTTCAACCGAGACTTCATAGCCTTGTCGACTGTCTTGAAACTCCCCATGACGTAGAGTTATCACCAACTTGCCATTTGGAGCCAGCAAGTTAGACAACTTTCTAAATGCACGCTCTCGATGAGACGAGGCTAAATGCATCCATACTGCGCTCACCAATATCAAGTCAAAACGCATTCCGAGGTTTTCAGTGCGGCTAAGCGAGGGAAGTGAATCATCAACCCAGGTAACACTTGGGCTTGTATATTTCGAGCCTTGTTCGCGTAATGAAGCACTTGGTTCTATCGCAATAACATCAGCTCCGGCTTTGTGCATCCATAGCGCATCACGACCACTTCCTGCACCAACATCTAGTACTTTATCGCCCTCTAAAGGCCAATAAGCTTGCCAGCTTTTATGTACCGTCTCGAACGTCACTGAGTTGTACTGTTCACAAAGTGTGTGAGCATTTTTATCGTAAAAAGGAATCGATGAGGACATATGCGCTATTGGGGTTAGGAGTCTATCTCAATAGTAATGGGGAGCTTAGGCGATTGCTAGCAAGTCATGTAAGTTCAGCCACACCAATCAATATTTATCGTTAGTGACTGTTTTATATCAATATCCACCTAATGAGCTCATCAGGCGAGTCACATCACGAATCAGTTTCGTCAGCAAAACAAAAACAAACAAGGTGCAAGCTGACGTGCGAACAGAGATAATTGTTTGAATATGATTAACTCGCCTCAAGTACCTAGCTGATAAAGACTAATGACCACATACTCACACATAGATACCCCGTTCAACCTGCGCCACACTTGTTGGTTTTGTGGTGAACCTTCCAATGATGTTGTTGAATTCCCTAAGACTGCACAAGCTATTGCCAAGATAGACTATTCACCGATAGTACTGCCGGCTTGCAAGGAGTGTGCGAGAATTAACTATTCCAAGAGTCTGACTTCAATTTGGGCGGTGCGCGATCAGATAAAACACACTCTCATAGACAAGTACGCTAAGCACCTTGGCATCGGTGAGAACTGGACGGAGCAAGAGCTGATCGATTCTGATTTCTCGGGCTCGACGCTTGGCGGGTTTGGCCGTAGTGCTTGGAAGATGTATCAAATAGCCAAACAACGAGTCGATTATAGAGGCTGGCCTTTGTCGGTTGATGACATCCCACTTGAGGTATACGACGAAACCAGTGGCTTTGAGTTTGACGGTACTCGTTATGCTTCAATCAATTCGTGTATCGATTATTTCACCAAGGCTTCGAGCGTAGACAAAGAGCTGCTATCGCAACTTGTCGACATCGTTTCAACAGACCGTTTTAGCTACGCGCTTCGAATCGCCAAGCTGAATAAGAATGTCTCTAATACCAAACGCTCAGAGATCATCGAAGAAATTTTGCAGCAAGAATCTGAACAAGAAGAGATACTGCTTGAACAAGCTAATTCACTGTTCAACCCAAATGTCGAAGAGGTCAGCATTTCAGGTTCGACGGCTCCAGTGTTCGCTATTCAATGGGCAATGATGAATAACGTTAAAGACTTAGCTCACCTTTGCGCGCTCGAGGATGATTATTTTGACTATTTCGAGCCCCTCGGGGGCCCTGCAGCTTTCATGTCTTATAACGGCCTACAACTCTACTTAGAATCTCGTCAAGATCCGGAATGGGTAGAAAAATCGGATCCAAATAAACAGTATTGGTGATCATGAGCCATTACTGGTGAACACGTGTAAGCTCGATAACTGTGTCAAACACCCATTGTTAGTCATTGTTTTATATAAAGATCTAAAAATAGCCCCCTATCACAGTTAATTGTTGCAATTCGGTTAAATAGAGTGAAAACTTCAAGCATCTAAAACTATTTAATCACTGCAATCTTGTCGTGAGTAAGGAGTGAATTGTGCTTGCTGTTCTTCGTATTATTTTGGCGACGGTGTTTATTATTTTCACCACTCTATGTGCTTTTGGTTACTGCTTGTTTAGCCCCAAAAACCCAAAGCATGTGTACGTTTTTTGCCGTTGGTTCAACCAATTACAAAAACTCGTTGGGGTAAAGATCCTACAGAGAGGCCTAGATAATGCGCCGACACAAGAAAAGAGTGTCTACATATCTAACCACCAAAGCGTGTTGGATTTTGTGACCGCCCCAGGAATGTTAAGGCCTCGCACGGTTTCTTTAGGCAAACGCGATTTGTTGTACGTGCCCTTCTTTGGTCTGCTGTATTGGATCACCGGTAATATTTTAATTAACCGCGAAGACAAGTCCAAAGCACGCGATACCATCAAGCAAGTGGCGGAAGCGATTCACCAGAGAGATCTGTCTGTTTGGGTTTACCCTGAAGGAACGCGCAGTAAAGGGCGTGGACTACTGCCATTCAAAACGGGCGCTTTTCGAATGGCGATTGAAGCTGGCGTACCTATCACCCCGATGTGTACCAGCACCACACACAATAAGATTGACCTCAACCGAGTTAATAATGGCATTGTGATCACCGAGATGCTGGAGCCTATAGATGTCTCTGGATACAAGCTCAGCGACGCGAGAGAGTTAGCGAATCGCTGCCATGCCTTGATGGCTGAAAAAATAGCAGAGCTTGATGCCGAAGTGGCTCGTTTAGAGGCGCAACAAAACCCAGAACTGGATTCAGACGGTTCTTCCGTGCGCTAACAGTAGTCACAGAAGGAACAAGAACCAACTCGCAACGAACCCACAGAGTCATTGCTCAGTTACTTAAAAAGACACTCAACGATCGCAACTCTCATTGTTCTTGTTTTACTTGCTGGCGCTTATCCGCAAAATAAAAACAGGCGTTAATGGCTTTATAGAGCAATGGGAGTAAACGATGAAAGTGATTCACCATGGCGGCAAACATACCGTCACAGGATCT
>NZ_JBFRLX010000240.1:0-1446 GCF_041470165.1 Vibrio sp. 10N.286.46.A8 | reverse complement strand
TATCAATACTGTCTTGCGAGCCCACCATTCCACAAAACTGCCAAACGTTCTGCCAAAACGACTCGGGATGTTCCACAGACCATTGATGAAGCTCCGTGTAGTTTTTCCATTCCGTCTCTAGCCCTAAGTCTTGTGGCTTTAATCCTGACAGAGTGAGGCTATCCATAAATCGGGTTACGTTGGCGTGTGCGATACGCTGGTCGCTAGGCTGCCAAATTGGCTTATTGCTTTCGTGCATTCCTTTACCTTTAACAAAATGTTAACGATTTCAGTCTGGTATTTAGGTTTTACAAAGTCAAAAGATCAGCAAAATAAGGGTTCGTCGGAACTGTGTAAACAAAATGTTACACGATCGCTTGTTTCGAAAAATCGCGCAAATTGGCGGATATAAGGAGTGGAGATAGGCTTAAAGTGAGACATTCGAAAGGAGGTGTGTAATGACTCAATATCATTCTAAGCCCGTGAGCCAAGAGGGATGGGTTGAGTGGAGCCTCGAAGAAGACGCCATTTGGCACGACTTAGTGAAAAGGCAACTGGACGCCATTAATGACCGCGCATGCGATGCTTATTTGCACGGTTTGACCCTGCTGGATCTGCCATTAGACAGAGTCCCTCAGCTTCCAGAGATAAACAAGGTGCTAATGGAAACAACAGGTTGGCAGGTTCAGCCTGTGCCCGCATTGATCGATTTCGACCGATTCTTTGATTTGCTCGCTAATAAAAAATTCCCAGTTGCGACATTTCTGAGAACGCGAGATGAGTTCGATTACTTACAAGAACCTGATTTCTTTCATGAAATTTTCGGCCACTGTGCCATGCTCACCAATGCCGATTTCGCGGCTTTCACTGAGCATTATGGAAAACTAGGCCAAGCCGCCACATCTAAACAGCGCGCCTATCTTGCCCGTTTGTATTGGTTTACGGTTGAGTTCGGTTTAGTAAAAGAGGGACAAAAACTGAAAATTTACGGCGGTGGTATTCTCTCGTCTCCGGCGGAAACCATGTATGCATTGGGTGGTGATTTGGCGGTTCGTGAGCGGTTCGATCTGCAAACGGTGTTAAGAACTCCTTATCGCATCGACATCATGCAGCCGAAGTATTACGTGATCGACGAGCTGTCTGAGCTCTTCCAAATCAGTCAGGAAAACCTATTACAGCAAGCTGATCTCGCCATCGATGCGGGGTTACTACCACCACTTTTTGAACCCAAGGAACCAACACATGTTGAATGAACAAAAATGCGAAGCCTGCAGTATCGACGCTATTGCCCTAAGTGAAGATGAACAACAATCTTTACTGTTGGAGTTGTCTGATTGGCTGATCATCGAAAGAGATGGCATCCCACAGCTTGAGAAGGTGTTTAAGTTTAAGAACTACAAACAAGCGTGGGCATTCAGCAACAAAGTGTCAGAGTTAGCAGAAGAAGAGTTCCATCACCCTTCGATC
>NZ_JBFRLX010000239.1:0-2399 GCF_041470165.1 Vibrio sp. 10N.286.46.A8 | reverse complement strand
GATTGAGACCGCTACGTCCTAACGCTGAAACGATACCGGATGTTACGGTTTGACCAAGCCCAAATGGGTTGCCGATAGCCACACTGAAATCGCCGACTCTCAATTTGTCGGAATCTGCGACTTTTATCTGGGTAAGGTTTTTGGCTGTTTCGAGTTTTAATAGCGCGATATCAGACATCTGGTCGCCGCCGATGAGCTCTGCATCGTACTCTCGACCATCATGCAGTTTTACTTTGATATCGTCGGCACCATTGATGACATGGTAATTGGTGACAATATGGCCTTTCTTGGCATCAATGATCACACCAGAGCCTAGCCCGCGGAATGGGCGTTCTCGTGTTTGTTCTGGACCAAAAAAGAATTGAAATTGTTCAGGGATTTGCTGACGTTGTACCTGTTTGCCTTCTACGGCAATACTAACCACAGCGGGGGTTACTTGTTCAAGCATAGGAGCAAGGCTTGGTAATTGTTCATTACCCACACTTAATGGAAGTGCGGCTGTAGCTTGAATGGGGGTGATGATTGAACTTAAGCTTAAAGTCAGTACTGATAAAGCAAGCAAAGGTTTTTTCATCATAAACTCCTCTCTAGTTAAGGTCTTAACCCTCTTATACGTTTAATAAGTATGAGAAGTTTCAAATGACCTGAGTGAAAGTTATGACTCAAAAACCTTTGTAAAGTTCACAGAAGTGTTAAATGTTTACGATGCTTTTGCTGTAACGACATCGGGAGCATCCATGATTTCTTTCTTCTGCTCGGTAAATAAACCGGTTGCGCCATTAGCGTAATCTTTCGGTTGTTCTTCAAGCGTCGACTCTTTAACTGAAGACTTATCTTGTGGCTTATCCGAATGAGCAGCGGCTGTTTTCACAAATGGGTTGTCTTGCTCTGGCAGGTTAGGGAGTAGCTCTGAGCTTGTTTTTTCCATGTGTTGGTAAAGCTTTGTATAGTCCTTACCTAAGGTGTCCAACATTTCTGCTGATTTCGCAAAGTGGTCAGCTAGCTCTTGTCGCTGCTGTTCCAGGGCAAACTTTGCGCTATCTAATTCTTTCTGTACGTTCTTTTGTTTTTTGTATTCAGGTGTCATGAGACGAGAAATAGCGACCCCTAAAATAACTCCGACTAGTAAACCGGCAACGGCATACATCCAAGGCATAACAGCTCCTTATTATTGTTTTTTAACATGTTTGTTACTGCTTAGTTACACGTGATACAGCTCCATGGTACTATGAGAAAGCCGCAGTATAAAGAGAAATGCGTGTGCGCTAGTTAGCAGTTTGATGCTGCATTATTCACCGCATAGCGACATGTCTCATACTGTTTGGGCTCATTTTTATTTGCTGTCTGATATCGCTTTCATTGTGGAAATGTCGTCATGAATCCCATTAAAAAATACGAACAAGATATAAAAGAACATGGATTTCAAAGAGATCCAGCACAAGAGCAAGCCGTTAAATCTTTAGATGAACTCTTTCATCAATTCCAAGATTACATGAATGCCCCTATTCCTCAACTGACTCGATTCCAAAAGTTAATGGGCAAAAAGCCAGAACTGCCACTGCCACCAAAAGGCCTCTATTTTTGGGGCGGCGTCGGGCGCGGTAAAACCTATTTAATGGATACGTTCTACGATGCCTTGCCGACCACAAAAAAAATGCGCGTTCACTTTCACCGTTTTATGTATCGAGTCCATGATGAGCTAAGGGCGCTAGGTAATGTTAGCGACCCGTTGCCTTTAGTCGCAGATAAGTTGAAAGAAGAAGCGGATATTATCTGTTTTGATGAATTCTTTGTTTCAGACATTACCGATGCCATGATCTTAGGAACTTTGTTCCAAGAGTTATTTGCTCGAAACGTTATCTTGGTTGCGACCTCTAATATTCCACCTGCGGATCTGTATCGCAACGGGTTACAGCGAGCGCGTTTCTTACCCGCTATTAAGCTCATTCAAGATAACTGTCATATTCTTAATGTTGATAGCGGAATTGATTATCGTCTGAGAACCTTAGAGCAGGCTGAGATCTACCATTACCCACTGGATAGCCAAGCGAACATTAACCTCGAAACATATTACGCGCAGCTTGTTGGTGAAGATAAAGAGAAGCTTAAGCAGATAGAGGTTAATCACCGTCAATTAGATGTGGTCGAAGCGAGTGATGGTGTGCTGCATGGTACTTTTGCTCAGCTTTGTCAGTCGGCTCGTAGCCAGAACGATTATATTGAGTTGTCTCGGGTATATCACACGGTTCTATTGGCTGATGTGTTGCAAATGGGCGCGACTTCCGATGACGCTGCTAGACGCTTTATTGCGTTAGTTGATGAGTTCTATGAGCGCAATGTGAAACTGATTATTTCAGCGGAAGTGGAACTAGAAAAACTATACACCCATGGTCAACTAG
>NZ_JBFRLX010000238.1:0-5457 GCF_041470165.1 Vibrio sp. 10N.286.46.A8 | reverse complement strand
TTTCAGTATACAGATATAAAAAACGCCCGCTATAGAGCGGGCGTTTTGATTCTCAATTAACTAATTAATCAATTAGATAATCAGAATTAGAAGTCGTAACGTAGACCTAGAGCTAGCTCGTCTTCAGCTTGTGCTGAAGTTGCAGCAAGGTTGCCGCCAGCAGTACCGAACTGGTCACCCGCTGAGATTAGGTTGAAGTTGTACGATACGTAGCCACGGAAGTTAGGCTTGAAGTAGTACGTTGCATCAACAGCGATATTGTCAGCAGACGTTTCACCGTTAGTTTCAGCGTTGTTGTATGTAGATGAGAATACTGTTTGACCTAGAGTGTAAGCCGCTGCTACTTCGTAACCAGTGTAATCACCGTCGTTCTTAGCAACTTGACCATCTGTAAATACACCAGCGAAGTATAGGTCGCCCATAGTGTAAGAACCAGAAAGCATGTATTCGTCTTGAGCTGCATCACCAGAGTATTGGCTTGCGTAACCAGCACCTAGTTTAACGCCAGTTTCACCGATTGCGTAGATACCAGATAGAGAGTAACCATCAGCACTGTTGTCGCTGTAAGAAGCAACAGCATCGCCTTCGCCTGCTGGAGTACCGTCAGCTTTTAGTTCTGTACGGTCAGCAAAACGGTAGCTTGCTTTAACGCTTAGGTCTTGGAATTGACCTTTGTAAGAAAGCATGTTGTCAGCACGGTCAGCAGCATTGATTTTCATTGCTGCAGAGTTACCGTGGTAAGCCATGATATCGGTAAAGTCAGTGATTACGCCTAGAGCGCCGTCGTTTTTACCGTAAGTTACTTCACCGAATGTACCGCCAAGTCCAGCGTAAGCGTAACGGTTAGTTAGGCTGTCGCTGTTTTTGTCAGTGCCTTTGCCGTTTTCAGCAGTTGTGAATTCGCCTTCGTAGAAACCAACACCGTATAGGCCGTCTTGGATTTCAACTTGACCTAGAAAGTTAAGACGGATTCGAGAGTTGTCTTGAGCGTTACCATCTTTCATAGATAGACGAGCTTCCGCACGGCCACCCATTTCTAGAGAAGTACCGTCTTGGTTGTATAGTTCTGAAGCGTTAGCACCAGTAGCAAGAGCTGCAGCAGATACAGCAAGCGCGATCATAGTCTTGTTCATGTTATTAATTCCTAATTACTGTCCATAAAGGTATTTATCAAGGATTTGAATCCTTTTTGTGTATTGCTCGTATTAATCAAGCTTCATAATCATGCTTAGAACAAAAGCGTGAAACTTGCCAGAACAATCCGTGGGGTACTTTTTAACCCTAAAGTTCCACCATCAGGTAGTAAAATGATATCAATAAAAATTATGCACACTGTTTTATTGAGTTTGACTATGTTTAAACTATTGATTTTATGTGATTTTTATAAAAGTGTGATCTGTGTTTATTTGGTTTATTTTTGTTTTTTTTAGATATTTCATCGCCAACTTATTGATGGTGGGGTTATTATTCATTTTTGTGATGTCTGTAATTTAGACCTAGATAAAGCTTTTATAACGCAAAGTGGAATAAAGGTGATTTAGCCATAAAGTTTGTTTACACTAAGCCAAATCGTTTTGTTTCTATCACCCAATAAGTATGTTGGGTGGATTTATGTTGGCCAAAGAAAGCTTTGGCATAGAGGTAAAAAATGGAAAAGGTTCCAATGACAGTACGTGGCGCTCAGCAGCTACGTGACGAATTAGATCGCCTACTTAAGCTACGTCCTATTATTTCAGCAGCTATTGGTGAAGCTCGTGAACTCGGTGACTTGAAAGAGAATGCTGAATACCACGCCGCTCGTGAAGAGCAGGGTATCTGTGAAGCTCAAATTCGAGATATTGAATATAAGCTATCACTGGCTCAGATCATCGATGTAACGCAGATGGATAACACAGGTAAGATTATCTTTGGCACGACAGTGACTTTGATTGACGTAGATACGGATGAAGAATTCCGCTACCAAATCGTTTCTGAAGATGAAGCCGATATCAAAACGGGTCGCATTTCTGTGAAATCCCCAATTGCACGTGGTCTTATCGGTAAGTTGGAAGGCGATGAAGTACTGATCTCTACCCCAGGTGGTGATAAAGACTTCGAAATCGACAAAGTAGAATACATCTAATTGAATTTTCTTTGTTTTTGATAAGTAAAAAGGTCGCTAATGCGACCTTTTTCGTTTCTCACGCTACACTAAAAGCTAAGCGCAGTGGCTTTCTTTTAATGAAGTTAGCTTATATTAAGCTCGCTTACTTGCGTGGAATCTCGATTTTACGTGCTTCTGACTGACGGAACAGTACTAGAACTTTACCGATAGTCTGTACTTTCTCAGCTTTAGATTCACGTACAATTGCATCGATAATCAGTTGCTTAGTCTCACGGTCTTCTGATGCAACTTTAATCTTGATCAGTTCGTGGTGGTCTAGAGCTAATTCGATTTCCGCTAGAACAGCTTCAGTAAGTCCATTTGCGCCCATTAGCACAACAGGTTTTAAACTGTGAGCTAGGCCCTTTAGATGCTGCTTTTGTTTGGTACTTAGGTTCATTACGCGGCCAATTTTATTTAGTATTAGGGTTGAAAAAACCTATTTTAACGCCATCTAAAGCTGAAGACTATAATTTATTCAGCAATTAGTACTTTCCTCCAATTTAGGTATCCAATGAGCAAACAGAAACACTCGGCCAGTTCGGGCCGTTGGTTGAAGGAACACTTCGACGACAAGTACGCAAATGAAGCCAGAAAAAAAGGCTATCGTTCGCGTGCTTATTTCAAAATGGAAGAGATTCAAACGAAAGATAAATTGCTGACTCCAGGGATGACCATTGTGGATTTGGGTGCAGCGCCTGGCGGTTGGTCTCAATATGCTGCTAAGATTATCGGAGACAACGGTCAAATCATTGCGTGTGACTTGTTACCAATGGATCCGATTGCTGGAGTGAGCTTTTTACAAGGCGATTTCCGCGAAGAAGCTGTGCTAGATGCGTTGCTGGAACGTATACAACCAAACATGGTTGATGTCGTGATGTCTGATATGGCACCTAATATAGCAGGCAACAATTCTGTGGATCAGCCAAGAGCTATGTATTTAGTTGAATTAGCTTTGGATATGTGTCGACAAGTTCTAGCTACCAATGGTAGTTTTGTTGTAAAAGTATTCCAAGGCGAAGGGTTTGACCAATATGTTAAGGACGTCCGTGAGATGTTTAAAACAGTCAAAGTTAGAAAACCCGACTCTTCTCGAGCTCGCTCTCGTGAAGTGTTTATCGTAGCAACTGGTTACAAAGGTTAACGATTCTCTTCCAAGAGTGAGAGTTAACAACATGGCTACAGGTTACAAACTGTAGTACCCTACCTTTAATTACAATTAGTTATCGAGAGGCTTACACCTTGAGTGACATGGCAAAAAATTTAATTCTGTGGCTTGTTATCGCGGTAGTGTTGATGTCGGTATTCCAGAGCTTCGGCCCTGGGGAAAGTAACGGCAGAGCAGTAGATTACACCACGTTTGTACAGGAAGTTGGCCAAGGCCAGATTCAAGACGCACAGTTCAATAACAGCGAAATCACTTTCACACGTCGTGGTGGTGGCTCTAAGTATGTAACTTACATGCCTGTTTATGATCAAAAGCTACTTGATGACTTAATTAATCAAAACGTAAAAGTTCAGGGTACACCACCTGAAGAGCAGAGCCTGCTTGGCACTATCTTCATTTCATGGTTCCCAATGATCTTACTGATTGGTGTGTGGATTTTCTTCATGCGTCAAATGCAAGGCGGCGGCGGCGGTAAAGGCGCAATGTCTTTTGGTAAGAGCAAAGCTCGAATGATGAGCGAAGAACAAATCAAAACGATGTTTGCTGATGTTGCTGGTTGTGACGAAGCAAAAGAAGACGTGAAAGAGCTTGTGGATTACCTTCGTGACCCAAGTCGCTTCCAAAAGCTTGGTGGTAAGATCCCGACAGGTATCCTGTTGGTCGGTCCTCCTGGTACGGGTAAGACATTGCTTGCAAAAGCGATTGCTGGTGAAGCGAAAGTACCGTTCTTTACTATCTCTGGTTCTGACTTCGTTGAAATGTTTGTTGGTGTTGGTGCATCTCGTGTGCGTGACATGTTCGAACAAGCGAAGAAAGCAGCGCCTTGTATCATCTTTATCGATGAAATCGATGCGGTAGGTCGTCAACGTGGCGCTGGTGTTGGTGGTGGTCACGATGAACGTGAGCAAACACTTAACCAAATGCTGGTTGAGATGGATGGTTTCGAAGGTAACGAAGGTATTATTGTTATCGCTGCGACTAACCGTCCAGACGTACTAGACCCTGCATTACTTCGTCCTGGTCGTTTTGACCGTCAAGTCGTGGTTGGTCTACCTGATGTACGTGGTCGTGAACAGATTCTTAAAGTACACATGCGTAAAGTGCCACTATCAGGTGATGTTGAACCATCTCTGATTGCTCGTGGTACTCCAGGTTTCTCTGGTGCAGACCTTGCGAACCTTGTTAACGAAGCGGCTCTATTTGCTGCTCGTGGTAACAAACGCAATGTATCTATGGTTGAGTTTGAACTTGCGAAAGACAAAATTATGATGGGTGCAGAGCGCCGTTCAATGGTGATGTCTGAGGAAGTGAAGGAGTCAACGGCTTACCACGAAGCAGGTCACGCAATTGTTGGTCGTTTGGTACCTGAACACGATCCAGTGTACAAAGTATCAATCATCCCACGTGGTCGTGCGCTTGGTGTAACTATGTATCTACCAGAGCAAGATCGCGTAAGCATGTCTCGCCAACATCTAGAATCAATGATCTCTAGCTTGTACGGTGGTCGTCTTGCTGAAGAACTTATCTACGGCAAAGACAAGGTTTCGACCGGTGCGTCTAACGATATCGAACGTGCAACAGATATTGCTCGCAAGATGGTTACGCAGTGGGGCTTCTCTGAGAAACTAGGACCTCTTCTTTATGCTGAAGAAGAAGGCGAAGTTTTCCTAGGTCGCGGCATGAGCCAAGCAAAGCATGTTTCTGACGATACAACTCGACTTATCGATGAAGAAATTCGCATTCTTATCGACCGCAACTACGCTCGAGCTAAGCAAATTCTAGAAGATAATATGGATTTGATGCACTCGATGAAAGATGCGCTAATGAAGTACGAAACGATCGATGCGGGTCAGATTGATGACCTCATGGAGCGTAAGACTGACATTCGTGAGCCTGCTGGTTGGGGTGATCAGGCGAAAGCAGAACCTGCAAAGGAAGAAGCTAAACCTGAAGCTAAATCAGAAGAGCAAGCAGAAGCCGAGCCAAAAGCTGAAGAGTCGACAGTTGAAGAAGTTAAATCTGAATCAGATGATGCTCAAAACAAAGATTCTTAATTGCTAAGCTTTAAATTAAAACCCTGAGTACGCTCAGGGTTTTTCTGTTTCTAGCCCAAGATATTTTTTACCTTTAAGACCCACCTTCCATG
>NZ_JBFRLX010000237.1:0-4131 GCF_041470165.1 Vibrio sp. 10N.286.46.A8 | reverse complement strand
GCACAAAAAAGCCCACACCTCACGCTTTTGCAAGGTGTGGGCTAATTCGGTGTGACTACTTGTTTAGGTAAGCAGCATGGAACTCAATGTGTTCATCAATAAAGCTAGAGATGAAGTAGTAGCTGTGGTCGTAACCTGGCTGCATACGTAGCTCTAAATCGGCATTGGTTACCTTAGCCGCTTCGACTAATTGCTCAGGCTTAAGCTGTTCAATCAGGAAGTTGTCCGCTTCGCCTTGGTCAACCAACATTGGCAGCTTAGTGCCTTTGGTTTTTAGAAGCTCAGAGGCATCGTATTGCTTCCACTCTTCAATATCTAAGCCTAGATATTGGTTGAATGCTTTTTGTCCCCAAGGGCATTGCATTGGGTTGGTGATTGGGCTGAATGCCGAGATAGAACGGTAGCTATCTTCGTTCTTAATACCAATCGTTAGGGCACCGTGTCCGCCCATGCTGTGACCAGAAATTGATTTCACTGATGTCACTGGGAAGAAAGACTCAATCAGTGCTGGTAGCTCTGTTACCACGTAATCGTACATGTGGTAATGGCTGTCCCAAGGTGCTTGAGTGGCATTCACATAGAAGCCTGCACCTTGGCCTAGATCGTAGCTTTCATCGTCGGCAACGCCTTCGCCGCGTGGGCTAGTATCAGGTGCAACAATAGCAATGCCTTGCTCAGCCGCAGCTTTGAACGCGCCGGCTTTTTGCATGAAGTTTTCATCGGTACAGGTTAAGCCTGATAACCAATACAAAACAGGAACTGGGTTTTCTTTGCTTGCGTTAGGCGGCAAGAAAATCGCAAAACGCATGTTGCAGTCAAGCGTTGCAGAAAAGTGGGTGTATTGTTTGTGCCAACCACCAGCAACCTTTGCTTGGCTAATGTTTTCGATTGTCATCTATTGTGCTCCGTTAGGTTGATGGTTTTGGGGAATAACATGTCTATATCATTTAAAGTTTCACCACCCACCGGGCAGGAGGTGGTGAAGACAGTTTCACTCTGATGTTTAAGTCAGAACTGTGGTCTCGACACCTAAGTGCCGAGACCAAGGAGAATTACTTATCCATATGTAGAACAGTACGGATAGATTCACCTTTGTGCATTAGGTCGAATGCTTCGTTTACGTCTTGCAGACCCATTGTGTGAGTGATGAACTCTTGCAGACCAAACTCACCTGCCATGTAACGGTTAACGATTTCTGGAAGCTCAGAGCGGCCTTTAACACCACCGAAAGCAGAACCACGCCATACACGACCAGTCACTAGTTGGAATGGACGAGTTGAGATCTCTTGACCTGCACCCGCAACACCAATGATGACTGATTCGCCCCAACCTTTGTGGCAGCACTCAAGTGCTTGACGCATCACGTTTACGTTACCAATACACTCGAAAGAGTACTCAACACCACCGTCTGTCATCTCAACGATAACGTCTTGGATTGGCTTGTCGAATTTAGTTGGGTTGATGCAGTCAGTCGCGCCAAGCTGTTTTGCTAGCTCGAATTTGCTCTCGTTGATATCAACACCGATGATGCGGTCAGCACCAGCCATGCGAGCACCAATGATTGCAGAAAGACCGATACCGCCTAGGCCGAATACAGCAACGTTGTCGCCTTTTTCAACTTTAGCTGTGTTCAATACAGCGCCCATGCCTGTTGTTACACCACAACCTAGAAGACAAACTTCTTCAAGTGGCGCTTCTTTGCTTACTTTCGCTAGAGAGATTTCTGGAAGTACTGTGTACTCAGAGAAAGTCGAGCAACCCATGTAATGGAAAATTGTTTCGCCATTGATAGAGAAGCGGCTTGTACCGTCTGGCATTAGGCCTTTACCTTGCGTTTCACGAACCGCTTGGCATAGGTTAGTTTTACCAGATTTACAGAACTTACATTCGCCACATTCAGCTGTGTAAAGTGGGATAACGTGGTCGCCAATCTCAACACTTGTAACGCCTTCGCCGATCATCTCAACGATACCGCCACCTTCGTGACCAAGAATTGAAGGGAAGATACCTTCTGGATCGTCACCTGATAATGTGAATGCGTCAGTGTGACAAACACCAGTAGCAACGATGCGAACTAGAACCTCACCAGCTTTAGGAAGTTGTACATCAACTTCTTCCATTTTTAGTGGCTCGCCAGCTGCCCATGCAACCATTGCTTTTGATTTGATATGCGTTTGACCAGGTTTAATTTCGATTGTCATTGGATGTTTCCTATATATGTCAGTACAGCGGATAACTGTGCAATTAAATTCAACCCGTTAAGCGTAGTTGAGCTTAATTGTTTCCGCTCTCTCGTTTTGTTGGAGCTAGTATAGGTGTGCGTACATGTTTTGATAATCCCCCCAAATAGAAAATGATTATTACGTATTTGTAATAATGGATGTATTCAGAAGGGTTCTGAAAGGAGGGTTGATTACTCAGAAAATCTAAGGACACAGTAAACAGGAACTATGTAGGCAAGACATTTATTAGAAACAAATGGGACGTAAGTTAATAGCCTATGTGATTTGGTGTGGTGGTCATCAATTTGTTTTCGAGGTTTGTGGGTTACTAGGCTCTCTAACTCATTTCTGCCCCATTGTGTGTTTCGACAGCAATTTGCTAGAGCATACGGTTTGAAATTTGACCTACTTTTTCTCATGCCAGCAAAACGTCAACAAAGCTCGTTGCTTTCCAGTTCTAACTGAAATGAGTCTATCAAGTCGGTGGCTATTCAGACCGAGTTATTGTCTTCCTCCCGTATTTTAAGTGTTTTTCTGTTTTGATGGATTTTGGAAAAGGCCATTGCCATGGTAGAAATTACGCCGTTGGAAAGGCAAGACGATTAGAATAGAAATGGGTAAGGCAATTGAGATGCCTTACCCCAGTTATTCTAACAATGAACTTACATCAGTCCTAGCTGCCTGTAGAAGCTAAGCGCGTCATAGTAATCGGACTGTTTAGTAACGAGATTACCCTCAATAGTGAAAGCAGACATACCATAGATTCTAAAAGCTTTTCCTGTCGCTGGAGTACCGTCTCCCCATGCACCAGTATTTGTACCGCCTAAAACCCACTCAAATGTAACTTTATTCCCAGATATAACTGGCGATCCTACCAGATTCCAATAAATATCAGGTGTAGCGTTCATGAAAGAGTCAATAACTTTCTTCTTTGCATCTTTTCGACCTTTTACTGTCTCATTAAGTGCAGAATCATAATAACGAGCATCTTTAGCCAGTATGCTGGCCGCGGCACTGGCATCTTGTTCATTCCAAGCGATAAGGTAGTTATCAACTACTGTCATCGCGTCTTGTGCCAAAGCAACGGTACTGCTCAATGTTAAAACTATGATAGCAGCAACTTGGCGAATTTTTTTTGTCCCAAATGTAAGCATGATTAACTCTCTTTGTTATTCATATGATAATAGTGTTTTGTTCAAAATGAGTATTTTACTGACTGTATATGCTTCGATTAATATCAACGTGTGTCGTAAATGCATTTCCTTAAGCATCGACGAAAATGACTTCTCCGTTGATAAAGCCATCAACAGAGCGTTCAAATGCCTTCCCAACCAACTGACTTGGTACAGGCTGGAAGCCTGGCATCATTTCTCCATAAACACTCCAAGCTTCTTCTAATACTGTTGGGTTTACAGAATTTACTCGAATACCACGAGGCATTTCCAAAGCAACACATTTCGCAAATGTATCAATCGCTCCACTAGTTGTTGCGTCAGCAATCGCGTAAGGGATAGGCTTGACATTAAGTATTCCTGATATAAGAGTAAATGATCCTTTATCAGCAATGTATTCTTGGCCTATTCTAACTAGGTTAATTTGCCCCATCATTTTACTTAATACAGTTGTCATCCATTGCTCTTCAGTCATATCTGAAAAATGAGCATACTCACAAACACCCACAGTATTTACAACCGCATCGAAATGACCTACTTGCTTAAACAAGTTATGAATAGATTCTTCACTTGTAATATCAACATTATAGTCACAACCATCGCCTGAACGGCTTGCAGTAATGACTTTATGGTTACCCAAACCTGTTAAAGCTGCTTGGCCCATTTTTCCTTTTGCACCAATTAAAATTACCGTTTTCATTTACTACCTCAAAAAATATAAGTGTATTTACTATCGC
>NZ_JBFRLX010000236.1:0-5982 GCF_041470165.1 Vibrio sp. 10N.286.46.A8 | reverse complement strand
GTATATAAATTTGGAGAGCACATAGCTCTCCTTTGTCATATCAAGATAGGTGACGATCTTCAATTTTTTCAGCTATCCACATTTGAACCTCACTTTCTACCCATGCGACGGCTCTATCTCCAATTGGCACCTGTGATGGAAACTGCTGTTTTTCTATAGAGCGATACATTCCCGACCTTGATAAGCCAGTCATTACTAGTACTTCATTGAGACGAATTAATCGAGTGGTTACGTTTGGCATATTGACACCTTACAAGTGAGTGGATTCACTTAAATGACATATGTCTGAAATTATTTAGGTTATATGCTCCATAGAAAACCGTACTCTACGCCAAGCCAATGCCTTTCAATCTATTGCAGGCTGTAAGTTACACCGTAACCCTGATTTGCTGGAACATCAAATCACAATACATACCTATTAACCCACAACCTTCAGGCTCTTTTTACCACTCATCGACAAGCTCCCCGAAGCAGCTTCTTCGATATGATCACTCCACCACGCCATTAGAACTTTACGGCGTTCAAGGTAGTCAGTTCGGTTGTATGCGCTTCTTACCTTATCTCTATCCACATGAGAAAGTGCAGCTTCAATAATGTCTGGCTCAAAGTTCTGTTCATTTAGAGTGGTACTAGCTAATGCGCGTAAACCGTGAGAAGTTTGCCTGCCCTTCATGCCCATTCGTATTAATGCCTTGTTTGCAGTCTCTTTGTTGATGTGATTATTGTTACTTTTGTCTGCAGGGAAAAGGTATTCACTATCACCCGTGATGAAATCAATAGTTTCTAATAGATCTAGAGTTTGTTTTGTTAAAGGGACGGTATGTACTCTACCCTTTTTCATTCTTTCAGCAGGAATGATCCAAAGCATCTCTTCTCTGTCAATTTCATCCCAACGTGCCCCTGCGGTTTCAGTTGGCCTTGTCATTGTATGGAGTTGCCACTCGAGTAAACACCGTGTTATGGGCTTAATCGATGCGTAATTGATAGCCTTGAGGAGTTCTGGAAGTTCGTCAGGAGTTAGCGAAGCTTGGTTGGTTACTTTAGCAGTCTCAAATGCTTTACCAATGCCAGCAAGCTTGTTGTGTTCAATCACACCCGTGTTTACTGCAAAGGTCATTATCTCATTGAGGTTGCGGCACAAGCGCCCCACTGTTTCTAGCTTACCTTGGTTAGCAATAGGTTTAATTGTTTTAATCGCTTGAGGGGCTGTTATATCACCAAGGGGAAACTTACCTAGGTCAGGTAAGAGGTACTTCTCAATGCGTTGCTTCAATTTCTTAGCCGTTTGCTCTTTGACGCTTGTTTTCTTAACTTCAATCCAGTCATCAAATACTGCTTGCAATGTGTTTGATAGCTCGAGCTGCTTTGTTCTAAGCGTATTATCACGATGCTCTTTAGGATCAATACCGTCTGCAAGGAGCTCTCTTGCCTCAATCGCTTTAGTTCTTGCTTTGGCTAGGGAGATATCAGGGTACTTACCTAAGGCTAGGTTCAAGCGCTTTCGTGAAATAGGATGATAATAAGAAAAGCGCCATAGTTTTGTTCCTATAGGCTTAATCTTCAGTGATAACCCATCACCGTCACCTAAATTATATTCTTTCTCTTTAGGCTTTGCTTGTTTGATTTGAGTAGCCGTTAAAGGCTGTACCTTTTTCGCCATCGTAACCCCCTGAAGTAACCTCGAAATTGCTTAGATCTTAAAAGACTACTTCAGAGATTACTTTAAACGGTGGATTTTACAACACATCATGGGATCTCTTGGGACCAAAAAATAGCCAAGAGCCTGATAAAACAAGGAATTACAGGCACAAAAAAGCCCACACTAGGTGGGCTCTTTCGTATAATGTGGTGCCCGCTACTGGACTCGAACCAGTGACACCTTGCATGTCATGCAAGTACTCTAACCAACTGAGCTAAGCGGGCAATGCTGTGAAACTTATCTAACCGCTTTATTAAGTGGCTAACGCTTCAGAACGAGATGGATAATAGCGAGTGATTTGGATGCGTGCAAGGATAAATTTGCACAAAACGGTTCGTTTGCTTTTAAAAACAACAATCAGAATAAAATTTAAACACAAAGCAGATCAATGGCTTGAAGTAGATCACATTTAAGTTCAACTTCGATGATTACCTACATCAGCATGCTTCGCGTCTTTTCTCCCTTTACTGAGCACTTCGGCGCAAGGTATTAGTTAGAATCTTCGTCCATGTCGAACACGACGTTGTAGTTCTCGGTATAAGTACAGTTAGGTTGACGACTACAAGTAAAGAAACGTCGGCCTTTATAATCGCCATGGCTTGCGAGTTTGATGATCATAGGGCTGCTACATTTCTTACAGAATCGAACTTCTTTAGATGGCTCAATCAAATCGATGTGTGCTGCCAGTAACCTCTTCAAACGGCTCACTTGATAACTGTGCTTAATTGAAGCGCCAATAAGTGGAAGGCCAGCCGATTTACAAACGTGCATCAATAGCTTCTCGCGATCAACCTTTCCTTTATTAAGCTCCTTCCCATTATCCAATTCGATGATTACACGTGGCTCTAACGTTCGCGGGTCGCACACTACAAAGTCAAAATAACTGCGTGAGATTTTGTTGTTCGCAATAAACCAATTCTTTTTATTGTGCGCCTTTGCGGGGACAACAATGTTAGACATGCTCACTTTAGCAAATACTTCCCCATGGTTACCCACTGCGGATTTGAGTGCGTTATAGAAGGTCGCTTGTTGCGCCGACATTAACGAGCCTTTCTTTTGATAAGCATGATCTTTGGTGTCATCATTTTTTACTAGATAGTTTTGAATAAAGTAAAAGAACACAACCAGAACAATTACAACGATAAAAATATTAGTCATTTTCCAACACAATCACATTTGTATAGGGATTAAGAGAGTGGTTAGCGTATGTAGAAAAGCGTCACGTGGCAAGCAAAAGAAGCAGAGCTGCGAATTGGAATCATGACCTTTGAACGCTTTAATCGCCAGAGGCTGTCTCTTTATCGGCTTCGACAGTTCAAGACGCACATCTCCTATTTAATAATCAAACCATCAATTACATATTAAATTGATTCAGATCAAATCGCACCAAGTTGTGACCAATTAGCATAAAAAACGTTAGGCAAATGTTAATAAGGAAATGACTTTGGAACTCAAACAAGACCCAAGATGTTATACCGATGTGTGTGTCGATGGTAAGTGGTTCCATTATGACCACTGTGGCACTCAAGCTTATATGCTAAAAGGTGGCGCTTCAGCAGTCATTGAACTCGCTCGAGAACCAGCAACAGAGAGTGAGCTAGTTGAAATGTTAGAAAGTATCGCTAAGTAATACTCTTAATAGATAATATAAAAACTAAGCGAATAGGAGTTGATAACACTCTTATTCGCTTAGTTGCTTAGTTGCTTAGTTGAATGGTTGCTTTAGGTTCTTTTACTCGATTAAATTTAAACACTTTTGCCTAAGGGGAATGATTCTGATTAGGCTGCCAAGTATTTAAATTACAGGTTCATTTAAGCTGTATTTTCGCACTAAGCTGTATTTTTCGCTAAGCAATGACCACCTGGTTGCGCCCTGATTGTTTTGCTTGATATAAAGCGTCATCTGCTGATTTCAAATGCTGTTTGTAGGTACTGCTATTTAATTCTTGATACGTTAAATGAATGGTCGCACCAATTGATGTAGTTAACGCTAACGGACCGGAATACGTTTCTATCGTTTGATCAGCGATTGTTTGCCTTATCATTTCCAACTGTTCGTCTGGGTCTTGAGTGCCAGCAAGCAGTAAAACGAATTCTTCCCCACCCCATCGAGCCAACACATCGTTTGTTGATAGCGCTCGCTCTATACGCTTAGCAACCTCTACCAAAACTTGGTCCCCAATATCATGTCCGTATGTATCATTGACTCGTTTAAATTGATCTAAGTCCAAAATAGCAAGCGTATACCCGAACGGCGACAAACGGTATGGCATTGGCTGAGTTAACAATTGTTCCAGGTAGCGTCTATTGAATAAACCTGTCAACTCACATCTCGTCGATTGCTTAACCAACTCTTTGTTGGTCTTATGCATAGTGCATAACCTTACCAGAAGTACAGCAAAGCTTATGATGACCATAACACCGAGTACGACAACAATGCGGTCTTTTAAGCTCTGTTTATCTAGCGTCATCTCTGCGAGCTCTTTTTCTGCATTAAGCAGTTCATTCTCTTTCGCTAATGAAGCCGTAGCAAAGTCTTGTTCTAATAAAAAGATATCACTCTGACGCTTTTCAAATAACAGCGCTTTGTTGCCCTTGTAATAAAGCTTGAAATACCGAAGTCCAATTTCACTGTTGCCTTTAGATTCATAGTATTCTGCAAGCGCTTTGAAACCAAGCACCTTCCAACTACGGCTGCCAACAATATCAAACATCGTAGACGAACGTTTTAGATCAAAGAAAACAAAGTTATCTTGGTTCAAACCGATATTTGCTAAAGCTCTGTTTAAGTAACACTGACCAAGTTGGAGTGTGTACTTTGCAACACCCGGGTAACCAATACATTGGTTTGTTACTTTCCTTGCTAACTCAAAGTTCTTTTCTGCTAGCAGTACTTCACTCTGAGCTTTTAGAAGAAGGATTTTGTATCTTTCACTTACGCTATCATCATTAAATTTGGTGGCACTTTTATAAGCCTCTCGACCTTTTACTAAGTCGCCACTGCGTAGATAAGCAAATGATTCATTAACATATAACACACCGATGGTTGAACCATCGCGTAATCCACTTTTGATATAGAGTTTTTTGGCCTGTTCGATAAGTTTGAGTGCTTTCGGCCAATCTTCCAGATAGATATAAAGCAATGCCATATTCGACATCAACTTACTGTTATAGATATGCCGTGGGTATTTCTTGCCAAGATTTAAGCCCTTATGAAAAAAATATTGAGCTTCGGAAAAATCATTTTGGATGTTTTTGATCGACCCCACAGTGTTGTAGGCTTTTATCAACAGTTCTTCATACTGGATTGATTCAGCGATACTTATTGCTGCTTTAACTTGAGATTCAGCCTCTACTAATTCACCTTGACTCATCTGCTCAATCGCTAGTTCAACTAAAGATTGCGCCTTTAACCACCCCATATCTTCACGCTGTGCTAATGCCTTGATCTGTCGTGTGTATTCAGACACAGCCTGTTTATCGAGATCATGCTGTGCGAGATTCGATAAAATCATTAGTTCATAACCACGATAGATGGCTTTATGTTGCGTAGGGCTCGTTGCTTTTAAGGTTTCAAGCTTTTGGGAGGCAAGCTTTGGATCACCGCGAGACACATTAAGGATTTCAATGAGTTCAGCGCCATATTGAGTCGCTGATAACTCTTTTTCGGGACTGTACGCGCCTGGGGTTTCTGGTCGAATAGTCTGTAAATCGTCGTCATAAGTTGGATAGAGTAAATACAATCCTAGTACAACACTGATCAGTACGACGAGAAAAAATGAGCCTAACACTCTGTTGTTATTCATTTATAAGTGCCATTACTGATTGCATACCAATTTAATCGACGGTTACCTTAAGCGGTTTCACATTGTACCCGACACATATGGAGATTTAAATCCTGCACATGGGTCGATCCGCGTAGTATTTTTCTCATAAATTAGAATAATCAGATAATTTTCTTGATTTAACTCAGGCAATGATTCTGTAAAAAGGCGTTATAGTTATTTTCCTGTTCCAGCCTCCGTGACTTCTTTAGAAACAACGGAGCAAAATGAGAATTAACAATGACCCAAATTAATGAACAACGTCTCGTAGAACATTTCTGCGATCTAGTGAAAATTGATAGTGAATCTCGTAACGAAAAAGCGATTGCTGAAGCTTTGGCTGAGCAACTCGGTGAACTGGGTTTTGAAGTTCACAAACTGTCGGTTCCTGAAGAAGTGTCTAACGGTTTCAACATCTACGCTCGTCTAGATGGCACTCTTCCAGGTAGCACAGTGTTC
>NZ_JBFRLX010000235.1:0-3306 GCF_041470165.1 Vibrio sp. 10N.286.46.A8 | reverse complement strand
CATAATACGCACTTAGACTAGTTTGTTTTTGAGGGGCTTTCTGGGCTCATACAGAGATTCTGAACGTTGTTACTGACAAGGTTTTACGTGCATGTTCCATTGCTTGTTGGTCTGTCTCATATGGACCATAGATTTTTACGTTGTGGTTTTCATCTCCATCAACGTTTGTAACTGACATGAACCAGTCACCAACCAAGAATATCTCATCAGCAAGTTCATTCACTTCTTGGAAGTTTAAGCCAACAACATTCGACACCATACATTGAACTTGGTTTGTATCATCTCGATAGCCAAGCATCTGTACATGGTTTTTGTTGGACTCACTCATGAGCAGCATTTCTTTTAATAGTTCTAAGCTGTCGAAGACTTTTTTGTACTGACGCTTGGCAACTACATCATTGGCATCATCAACGGCTTTATCTACATCGTTGTGTAACCAGTTAATGACTTCTTGGAGTTCATCCGATTTCATGACTTGATCTTCCATTATTTCATCGACCTCACGAGCTTAATGCCGAAGCGTTTTAATTCCAGTCCACCGAAGTTATTCACGGTAAAGCTTGAGCTATCAAGTTCGTAGTTTCCTGATTTATATGCAGATTGGTCGTCTTGTAATGATAGCTTCATTTCGACTGGGAACTTACCACCTAGATATGCATATCCGATTTGTTCTCTTATCGTTCTAGCTTGTTTACCATCTTTGCCTGGTAATGTTCTTGTGATTGGTTGTTCGTGTTCTGGGAAGATTTCTACTTTCAACATATCTTTTCCTTAAGCTACGTAAGCTTTAAACGGCAGCACGTTTGATTGCGCTACTTTCGGTAATTGATACCAAGATGGTATCTGTAGTGATTGAACTTCTATTTCTTCTGAACGCCTCAACGTTGGACACATTCTAGAGACATCGAACTGCTGACCGATGTCGATGCCGATTTTCTTCAGCCTTGCCTTGTGTTCGTAATACTGCGAGCTGCTCAGTATTTCCCTCATATCCACACCGTTTTGCCATAGCGTAAAATAGTTCATGGTTGTATTGGCTTTCCTTTGTGTATCAACGGCGCCATTATTTAATAACTGTTGAGCTATGCTCTGGTGTTCATCATGGGATATTTCGATAGTGTTCATAGCATCCTCGAAGTGCTTGAGGTGCGTTAGGTATTCATCTTCACTTATTAGCCCGTAAAACTGTAAGTTATGTCTTTTCAATAGCTTTTGTCTGAGGCTGTACTCTAAGCGAACAACACCTTTACTCGCACAGTAAGTCATTAATTTATCTATGTACTCTTTACTTTCATTGCCATTTTTTGCGTTCTTTTTTGAGTGACGCTGTAACTCGATAGCTTTGGCATATAACTTTATAAGTAGCCATTCAGAACCTTCGCCCCAGTAGCAACTGTGTCCGTCTGGATACAACTTAGGTTTCATGGATCTTCCCAAGCTCATTGATGACATCCCACGTATAAAAGATTGTTCACTGCCCTGTCCTACTGACAAGTTTTGCGTCCAGTCGATGCTTGTAATCTCTGCACCATTACCTACGTAAGATGATGTTTTTCCGTCGGGTGTTTGTCTGTGTTTGAGGCGGGTATTTTTAGTAAATGGAGGTAAGTCATATTTGGCTAACACATGGTTATAAACTTCTACACACTCATCTAATGTTGTTAGTCCGAAGAGATTATCTTGTCTTTGCCAACGTGATGGATTCCCCTCAACTCTGACACGATAACCATCACATCTGATCGTGAGCTTAGTGCTATGAGAACCTTCTAAAATCTTCTGATCTACAGATGGTGGTAGCTTCTCTCCAGACTCCAGATCTATACGCTCAATAACATGACGACCGACAAGAGGTAATCCTCCTTCTCGGTGATCTTGTTGGATAAATAAGCGATCAATGAAGTACAAGTAAAATCCTGTCAATAGCAACTAAGGTACATTTTTATATACCATAAAGGTTATTTTTGGTTACTGCAAGATTATGATTTATAAAAGTGGGTGTATAGTTACATTAATATGTACCATTAAAGGAATTATGATGATTGGTTCTGTACTTAAAGAAGCTAGAGCGTTAAAAAACCTATCCCAACCAGAAGTGGCTCGTTTAGTCGGAGTGACTAAGCAGACTTACTTGAAGTGGGAAAATGACACGACTGAACCTAAAGCAACTCAGATAAGTAAGCTTGCTAAAGTGTTGGGTATTACTTCTGATGAGATTTGTAACGGTAAATTAGATAGTAAAATGGCACTCAACTCGTTCATCATAAACATGTCTAAAGTTGGAGCTGATTCTGGGATGGTTGCATTGAGAGTCTGGGAACAAGTTCCTGATCACCAATACTTTTTGAAGAGTTTATTAGACAGCGAAGATGTCGATTCTGAAGGTAATGAGGTTCTTAATATCTTATAGCGGATTCCGGTATTCCGGAGTTAGTTCGGGTGTAACAGGAACCCGAACCTGAGAGAGCCAGTTTTGCGCGCTACGCTTGCCTCCCAAAACCTGCCTCTCTCTCATCATGATCATGACTGGGGGGTTGGATAGTTGGCTTATATACCAAGCAATAAAAAAGCCCAACGATTAAAGTTAGGCTTATCTTTCTGACGCGCTACGCTTGTCCACTCATTTGATCTCTACAAGCAAGCTTATAGCAGAACAAATCGAGCTCAATAAAATATTTTCTTTTAAAAAAACAAGAAAAACTTGACAAATCATGAACCTACAAAACAAATATGTTTACATCTGCAATCGAGCATGGCATACTTAAAATTAGATGCAAAAAAGACACCAAGATTGAGCTCAATCTAGTGCCTGTAGGAGGTGTAGCAAAATGTAATCAGTAACAGTATGAAATCATTCTAGAAGATTTCACTCACGAATCTAAAGCATTCCCCAATGATAGTAGATTCATAAACTCACAAATAAAGGATAAATAAATATGAGTAAAGTAGAAATAGTTATACTGATTTTAGAACTTATCACGTTCATTATCGAACAGATTTTACCTCTGTTCGCTTAACCTGAATGACCTGTTAGAGCAGGTCTTCTAACATATAGTTAGTAAAAGGTTATGTGTTCATTATACATAGAGCAGACTTAGAGTCAATATTATAAATGATACTAACCTGCTCTATTCATATCGTATTATGCAAATTATGTTACGGGCTTCAATCGTAAAACGATTCTCACGATGAGCATTAAAAAAGGTCAGCAAGCTGACCTTTCTAATTGAGCATATCCCTCGCCCACGTTTGATTTCATTCAGGCTTCCAGCAAACCGCTAAACATAATTTAGCCCCATAATACGCACT
>NZ_JBFRLX010000234.1:6972-7130 GCF_041470165.1 Vibrio sp. 10N.286.46.A8 | reverse complement strand
CATGAGAAGCCGATAACGCAGTAGAAATGACCAGCAAACGCTGCCCGAAGGATTCGAGCTGGGCGCCCCCGCAAAAAGCGTTTTACTCTTTGTTGAGGGAGATTTGCTTAGAATGACTAGGCTACTTCCCCCTCGCCGCGATTAAAACGCTTTTATCT
>NZ_JBFRLX010000234.1:0-6202 GCF_041470165.1 Vibrio sp. 10N.286.46.A8 | reverse complement strand
GGTCAACACGCCCTAGTACGTTCAAGTAATCAACCGCGGATACCTCCGCTTAATTACCCGTCAATTTATTCGAAAACCTAACGAAAAACGTCTAACGTTCCCAGAAAAGAAAAACCAACAACATCAGCGTACCTAGGAACATTCTGAACCAAGGGATCTCTTTTTTTATTTGCTGTTCTTCGTCTTGGCATTTCTTATCTTTATTACAGCATCCCATTATCAAAACTCCTCATTGCTAACTCTCTGTTTTGCAGCCATTATAAACTCAGAACACAAATATAGAGACCATTAACGTGTCAGAAAAACTCAAAATCAACACCAGCCACTGGGTGATCATCATTGCCCTACTTGCGGCGGCTTATGCTTGTTACTTGCTTATCGAGCCTTATGTAAATTCCATAGTAATGGCATTCATCATCTCGTTGCTGATGTTTCCAATTCACGAATGGCTTGAAAAGAAGATACCGAATAAAGAGAACGTAGTATCTCTGCTGTCTTGTGTGATCCTGACTTTCATTATTGTTATCCCTTTATTGGCAGTATTTGCAGCAATTGTTCAGCAAGGCTCTCTGTTCTCTCAGAACACCTACCAATGGGTGACCCACGGCGGTATTCAGACTCTGTTTGCACACCCACTTGTGGTCAAAGCGCTGTCGTTTGTGAATAACTACCTGCCTTTCGACAACATTGAGCCCCAAGCCATCGCACAGAAAGTCGGAGAATTCGCGACAAGTTTTGGTTCTAAACTGGTTGGTATCAGTGCGAAAATCCTTGGTGATGCGACCAACTTCTTAATGGATTTCTTCTTGATGCTGTTTGTTCTGTTCTTCTTATTAAGAGATCACGACAAAATCATCAGTGTGGTTCGTCATATTCTTCCGCTATCTCGTAGCCAAGAAGACAAGCTCCTCACTGAGATTGAGCAAGTTTCTAAGTCTGCTGTTATGGGCTCATTCTTAACCGCAATAGCGCAAGGTTTTGCGGGGGGGTTAGGTATGTGGATTGCTGGTTTCCCTGGGTTGTTCTGGGGCACCATGATGGGCTTTGCCTCTTTCATCCCAGTGGTCGGTACCGCTCTAATCTGGATCCCAGCCGCAACCTACTTATTCCTAACCGGTGATACCACGTGGGCAATTTTCCTAACGGTTTACTGTGTCGCGATTGTTGGCTCAATTGACAACCTGCTGCGACCACTGCTGATGCAAGGCAGTGCAGGCATGAATACCCTAATGATCTTCTTCTCACTGTTGGGTGGTATTCAACTGTTTGGCCTCATTGGTCTTATCTACGGCCCACTGATCTTTGCTATTACTATCGTTCTTTTCAATATTTACGATGAAGAGTTTAAAGACTTTTTAAACCAGCAAGACAAGAGTTAATCAACTGTTCAGCAACTTGGTTGCCGAACCCGTATTAAACACTTCAAGCTTTGGGCGGATTATGCGAAAATCCGCCCTCATTTTTTGCTAACGATTCAATAGAGTGTCCTATGTCAGCTTATATTGCCCCAAGCCAAATTGCTGAGCGCCAACTTGCCTACTTTGAAGGCAAACATGTTTTAGTTGCCGGTGAGGCTGAAGACTTATTCCCTGTTGAATTAGCGAAACATTGTGAATCAGTCACCGTGTTTACTTCTAATTACAGCTACTACCGTCAATTAGAAGGCTGCAACACCATCCAACGTTTTTATGGTGCGGAGTTTACCGAAGAGACCAAAGCCGACTTAGTGATGCTGTACTGGCCAAAGGCCAAAGCGGAAGCGGAATTTCTGTTGGCGATGTTATTTGCCAAGTTAGGTAAAGATACCGAGATTGTCGTAGTTGGCGAAAATCGTTCTGGTGTTAAAAGTATCGAGAAGATGTTTGCTCCTTACGGAAAAGTCGTGAAATACGATTCAGCGCGTCGTTGTTCTTTCTACTGGGGTCAATGCTTCGAGCAACCACCAGCCTTCAACCTGCAAGACTGGTTTAAAACCTACACGGTTAACATTGGTGAGCAATCACTGACCGTGAAAAGCCTTCCTGGCGTCTTCAGTCATGGTCAATTTGATGTTGGTAGCCAACTATTACTTGATACCCTGCCAAAACTGAAAGGTAAAGTACTGGATTTCGGTTGTGGTGCAGGCGTATTGGGCGCGGTAATGGCATCTCGTCACCCTGATATCGAACTGGAAATGTGCGACATCAGTGCATTTGCCGTGGCGTCTAGCCAAGCAACGCTAGAAGCCAATGGTTTAACAGGTAATGTCTTCGCCTCAGATGTCTACTCTGACACATCAAAAGATTACCAATTCATCATCAGTAACCCACCATTCCATTCTGGTTTGGATACAAGCTACAGTGCGACTGAAACCTTACTTGCTCAGGCTCCTAACCACATGAAGCGTTCTGGTGAGATGATTATTGTTGCGAACAGTTTTTTAAAATACATTCCAATTATTGAGCAAGCTTTTGGAAAATGCGCGACTCTAAATAAGACCACCAAATTCGCGATCTATCACGCAAGCAAATAGCCTATCTAACACAGCGCAGGGTCAATATCTGCGCTGTCTGTTCATATTTCTATCAAAAGCCCATAAAAATGAGCTTTTGCACACGCTTTAAATACCACTTACTTGTCAAAGTAAAAAAACTCGTTAATTTCGTTAAATTGGAACCCGTTAATTCTATTCTCTGTACTTGTTTTCATCCCTTTCAAGCAGTACATCAAAGGAAAGTAGTACCCAATTTATGTTTAGATTCTATCGTAAGCAGAAGTTTAAGCGCCTTCAAAATACCCTAATGCTGGCATTTCTTGTCCTTAGTATTACCCCAGTAACACTTATCGCGATATTTTTCCTCCAATCGCACAGTCAGGATCTTCAGGAACAAAGTACTTCGCACCTTGTTTCCGTCCGTGATACTAAACAGCAGCAAATTGTCGATTACCTACAAGCTCAAGAATCCCAAGTGATGGGTTTTGTTCGCTCAGAGCTTGCCAATGCCAGTGGCGGACGATTCTATGGTTTGATCAATGCATTCCAACGCCTCGGCTTAGACATTGACGAAGCACGCGCTAATGCGCAGCAGCGCTACATTCAAGGATCGGGCGATCAAATCAAAACATCGATTCTTCCTGAATCCAGCAGCTTTATTGGCAGCGAGCGCTATCGTCTACTTCACAAGCGCTACCACAACTCTTATTTAGAGCTGCTTAAGCGTTCAGATTTTGACGACATTTTATTGGTCGACATTAACGGTAACATCGCTTATTCAGTTTTTAAGCGCGATGACTACGGCACCAACTTGCTGACTGGTAAGTACAAAGATGCAAACCTCGGCAAAACCTTTCAACGCCTGGAAAAGGACGTAAAAGACAAACGCAAATCCAACGAAGACTACACACCGGTTATCGTTTCTGACTTTAAAGACGAAAATGGTAAACAGACCGCATGGTTAGGCGCCCCTATCGTTCAACAGGGCTACCTACACAGTTACGCCATGTTTAGACTGCCCATCAATGGTATTACTAAGCTTATTGCCGATCTCAACAAGAGTTCGAATATTCAAACCTTGCTTGTCGGCGATGATCATCTGCCACGTAGCCTTGCCCATTCACAAGAGTCGATTAATCTGAGTTTAGATGTTGTTGATAAAGCTCTGGCAGGAGAAACGGCCGTTGGCACCTTCGACAACGCTCAGGATCAAGCGATCATCGCTGCATATACTCCAATTGAGCTCAAATATGCGACTTGGGCACTCGTCGTCGAGCTTCCAGAGAAAGAAGCGTTTGCCCGTATTCATCAGTTAGAAAAGATCTTTGTGATCGTGATGTTGACGGCGATTATTCTTGTATTTGTCGCATCTCATTATCTGTCTAACTTCATCACATCACCGTTACTCAAGCTCACATGGGCAGCAGAGAAAGTCTCTGCGGGTGACCTTGATGAAACCATGATTAATACTGAACGAAGAGATGAGATAGGCCGCCTCGCGGTAAGCTTCGAAAGAATGCAACGTTCGATTCGTGAAAAGATGCTGCTCATTAAGAGCCAAAATGATGAGCTTGAGGACAACCTTAAGACCATTCAAAAACAAAATGAAGAGTTGCAACTGGCCAACAAACTTAAAGATGAATTCTTAGCAACAACATCACACGAATTGAGAACGCCATTACATGGCATGGTAGGTATCGCTGAAGCGCTAATCTCTGGCGCAAACGGTCCTATTCCTGCCAACCAGAAGTACCAGTTGGATATCATCATCAATAGTGGCCAGAGATTGGCAACACTGGTCGATGATCTACTTGATTACCACAAAATGCGCTACGGCAGTTTAGACATAAATAAATCTGCTGTTGATTTATCTGCTGCTACCAGCTTGGTACTAGAATTGTCTCATCATCTGTTGGGCAATAAGCCAATCCGAATTATTAACCAAGTACCCAGTGACTTAGGGTTGGTTTCGTCCGATCCTCAACGATTAGAACAAGTGATGTATAACTTGGTGGGCAATGCCATCAAGTACACATCAGAAGGTAAAATTGTTATCTCAGCAAGCGTTATCGACGACAACATTCGTGTACAAGTTGTTGATACAGGCCAAGGTATACCTGCTGAATACTTAGAACACATCTTTGAACCACTGATTCAAGCAGGACAAGACTCAAGTAACTATCGCCAAGGTGCAGGGCTTGGGTTGTCGATAAGTCGTCAACTGATTGAACTGATGGGCGGTTCACTGTACGTAAGTAGCCAACCAATGCTTGGCACGACGTTCAGCTTTACCCTGCCTTTAGCCACCCAAGAAGAATTGGATAACTACAGTGATTCAGGAAGCTATTCGCACTTCCAAGCGCCAGATTTAATTGATAACAGCCAACAAGAAAATAGTGTTATCAGTGAAGATCCAGACGGTCCGTTACTGGTTATCGCCGACGATGAACCAGTAAATTTACGCGTGCTAGACAGTTTCTTGAAATTGGAAGGTTATCGAGTGCGCACCGCATGTGACGGCCCAGAAACCATTGAACTGATTGAGAAAGAGAAGCCAGAGTTACTTCTGCTCGATATTATGATGCCAGGTATGAGTGGCTATCAGGTGTGTGAAGCTCTGCGTAAACAATACGATCATGCACAGTTGCCAATCATCATGCTCACAGCTCTTAATCAAGCAGAAGACCGTGTTCGTGGCTTTGAAGCTGGTGCCAACGATTACTTGTCTAAACCGTTCAACAAACAAGAGCTGGCGGCGCGAATTACGGCTCACTTATCAGCAAGTAAAGCTGAACAAAGGCGTCTTGAGAATGATCAATTGCAACTGGAGCTTAAACACAGAGCCATGGTTGAAGCGAACCTGCTAGAAACTCAAGGGCGCTTGCTAGAGCAGCTAGAATCAGCCCCTGAGGCCATCATCTGTATTCGTGATGACCAACGAATTCGATTTGCCAACGAAGCTGCAGCAAAACTATTTAGGCGCGGGCAAGAGCAGCTTAAACGCTCTATGGCCGATGAGATCATTGCGCCTAAATACCTTAAGGTGGAACAAGCTCACTACTGTGGTGATATTGACATCTATATAGACGACACTCGTCAGCGCATACCAAGTGATATCCTTAAGCTACCTGAAGGCTCAGAGCTCGACACCATGTATATCTTTAATGTTGGTGGTGGGGTTAACTCAAACCGAGTCAATAACCTTGAAACGGCGGTTGAGGCACTTTCAAGCTACGCCTTTGAGGGTGACAAAGATAAACTTCAACAACTGAAAGAACTTGGCGGTGAATTTACTCGCCTTGCAGATAAAGCAACCGGTGAAGGTAAAAACAAACAAGAGCTGATGCGTGAAGTGCTGGTCGATGTCATGACTAATGCCATCATCTACTGGGAGTCTGTTACAGGGGAAACCAAGTTTGCCTTCGCAGAGAAGAGTGGCTTGTGGCGCGTCTACCTAGACCGCAGTACCCTGCAAACTAGAACGCTAGACAAATATCTACGTGTAGAAACTCTACCGAAAACGCCTCGCTGGCGAACGGTACTGAGCTCTATCGAGTTTATACTTGAGCACTGTAAAGAACAGACACCTGAAAGAACTCATATTGAGACACTAAGGGATAAGCTACAAAAACTACTGACCAGTTAGCTCTGAAGTAAGCTCAAGCTATTGTAAATAATGAAGCCCACCTAGCGTGGGCTTTTTTGTGAATATTGTACCGTCCTAAATAT
>NZ_JBFRLX010000233.1:0-12812 GCF_041470165.1 Vibrio sp. 10N.286.46.A8 | reverse complement strand
ATTAATAAACAATATACAACGCAGCTAGTCCAAATATGCCTAGAAAACTCAGAACACCACATGTCGAGTACAACAACAGTCTCATTGTTAATTCCTGATTACAAAAAATGATTAATAGTATTTACTTTATAAATTGTCTTATGTGCAATTTAAGGGCGAGGGGTTGACAAGGTTATATTAAAATAGCACCTCCAGATAAATTATCATTTAACATTTAGTTAGAGTTTCCCATGCTGAAATAATTCCCTTTACTCTGTGTTTTTTACGAAGTAATTAGAGGTTGTTTATGTTTAATCTTTACAGGTTGCTATTCCATGTTATTTCTTGTGTGGTTGTTATTTGGGTGGCTAATACGTGAATGTAAATTAATTCATAGAGTGGGAATTAACTCGAAAAACGGAAACTAACTCGTAGAATGGAAGTTAATTTCTCTAATCTGGGTGATCAAGTTATCCTCGATGAGGACTGATACGCTCTCGATTAAGTTGTTATCAACACCGTTAAATACGTTCACGTTAGTGATTAGCTTTTTCATAGTCTGCACCTTTTGGAAATGAGTGTGTGTCGCTGATGGAGTCATCATATGGGGGCAGCATTTGAAGAATGGCCATTTGGTGACGGTGATGAATTGGGTGTGTTTTTGCTATTGCTATAAGAGAAGGAAGGGGGATTTCTGTCGAATCATTAATTTGAATAATGATTATTGGTGGTGTCACAAAATGGTAAGTTTTGCTCCTTTTCGAGCGCTAAGATGTATTTCAAATCAAGGCGACTTATCAAATTAGAGAGAGACAGAATGACTAAATCAGACAAAGTTTACGGGTTCAACACACCACAACGTCTATTTGTAGGTTACACGTTAGCTGTGCTGGTGGACTTAGTGGTACTTAACTTTTTCGATGAGTACTGGGACTTCGTCAACATTGAGTCTTTCACTATTTCTTTGATAGCAGCGTTATTACTGCAGTTATTGTTGAAGCTCTCTATTAGCTTAGAGCACAAGATTGCTGAGCACTTCAAAAGTAAACCGGGTACCGCGCCTAAGGTTTATCGCGCCATCACTACTTACATCATCTTGGTGGGTTCAAAGTTCGTGATGCTAGAAGCGATTAACTTATTGTTCGGCGAGAAGGTGAGCTTTACAGGCCCTTGGAATGGTGTAGTGGCGTTCTTCGCCGTGGTATTTACGATTCTCATTGCTGAAGTAATTGTATCGAAGATCTACTTTGCGCTTGATGATAAACAAGAATCAAACTTGAAAGAAAAGACAGCTTAAGCATAAGTAGAGTTAAACATAGGGGAGTTCGGAATGAACCCTCAATTGAAAAGGGTTGGCATGTTTGCCAACCCTTTTTGTCTTTTAGCTATCCCACACTTTAGAGTAAGCGACTAATTCAGCTTATGCAGACCGATTAATTAGTACTTAACTTGGTAGTTCAGAGTGTAAGTACGGCCGCGGCCTTTGTAGTCATACGCTGCTGAGTCGTAATGAGACGAGTAAAGGATTTGAGCACGTTGACCCCAAACAGTGGTGTAGTCTTTGTTCAGTAAGTTTTGAATACCAAAACCTAGACTACCGACAGGAAGCTGATAGGTACTCACTAGATCAAACACGGTGTAGCCATCAAGTTTGTTTTTGTCGTCTTCGTAATCAAACATAGTTTGGCTTTGTACTTTTACAGATAGGTCTGTGTCATACCAACCTGCCCAAGCACTTGCTTTAGAAGTACTTGCACTTCCTGCAGATACATCTTTCCAACCGTCGTTACCTTTCACTTCAGAGGTGACGTAGTGACCAGAAGCGCCCAGTTGAATGTTGTCATGTACCCAGTAAGAAGCCATCGCCTCTAGCCCGTACACTCGCTTTTTGTCATTGATGTTTTCAATCAGCAATGTCTTTCTGTTGTACTTCACTGATTTGTCAGATTGTGAGTAATAAGCCGCGGTTTGCAAGCTTAGCTCGCCAGTATCAAGGCGGTAACCTAACTCGAAACTGTTGGTTTTGATACCAGACATTTTTGAGTCATTAACGTTGATGCTGTCGTTGAGTTTCCAGTGATCACCAACGAGCTTGTAGCTGCCTTGTCCGTAGTATTTAGCTGGGTCTGCAAGGTCGAAACCTTGCGAGAAGTTTGCCCAAACTTGAGACTCGTTATTAAGGTGGTAGATCGTACCTAGGTTAAATAAGCCAACACCGTAATCAGTTTCACCACCTGGTACTGCGTCTGCTGTTTTGCCTTTACCAGCAGCAATTTTCTTCTGCTGGCTGTAGCCGACAAAATCATCAATCTTGTTAGAGATGTATTGGTAGCGGAATCCACCTTCCACCGTCCAATCATCGGTGATCGCATAGTCAGATTGCACAAAGCCCGCGATAGAGCTGACTTTAACACCGGCATAGCGACCCACTTGTGCATAGGTCTTGTTGACTAAGTTGCCTGAATTGTTCGCAATGGTGCGATCGTAAAGCGCTTGATTGCTATCAAGCTGATCTTGATACGCATCGATACCATAAACAATATTGAACTTATTGAAGCTCTTAGCCAGTGCTGTTTTTAATGAAATAACATCGGTAATTTGTTGACCAGAAGATTGGAAGTAAGGCGTGTAAGTTTGGTCTTCTTTACGGTATGAAGCTTCAGCAATAAACTGATGCCCAAGGAATTGATCATCGACGTAAGAGGCACTCAGCATGATGCGCTCAGTTCCGTGTTCGCGATCCGAGTAAAACCCTTTACGTACGTCAACAAAATCGCGCCCGGTGATGTATAGACCGTAAGGAGAGTTTTGCTGGCTATCGTAATATTGTGCTAGGAAGTTGAGCTTTTTGGTCTCAGACAGGTTCACGCCGACAGTTGTCAGGAAATCTACCGTCTTGTTGAACTGCAGTGAGCCTTGTGAAATGTCAGGAGTAACAATATCGCCATCTGCATCGAATACACCTTGTGTCTCGGTGTAAACCACAGAAGAGCGAGCTTGAACTTTGTCGTTACCGCCAGAGATAGATTGACCGACTTTGTAATCGAAATCTTCACCTGAATTAAAGCCCGATGAGCCACCGACATAAGATTCGAATTCTAACTCTTCACCTTGTGCTTTTTTGGTGATGATGTTGATGACACCACCAGAAGCACCGGCACCGTAGATAGATGTTGCACCCGATAACACTTCGATGCGATCAATGTTAAATGGGTCGATTGAATCTAAGTGGCGGCTGATTTGGCGAGAGGATTGCAGTGATACGCCATCGATCATAACGAGCATCTTACGGCCACGTAGATTCTGACCATAGTTAGTACGAGCGCCGCTGCTTACATCTAAAGAGGGAATGCTCGCCGATAGAATTTCACCTAATGATTTACCGCCACGGTATTCCTGTTCGATTTTATCTGCGTCGATGTACCAAACTGTTCCCGGAATATCGCTGATCGCTTTTGGTGTTCGGCTAGCGACAACCACCATGTTCTCTTCGGTTGTGTATTCTTGTGCTTGGGCTGTAAACACTGTGCTTGCTGCGACAATCGCTAGCGTAACGGTGGAAAGCTTGAAACTTCCTTTTTCGGTTTTCATTTTGTTCTCAATCTTGATCAATAAAAGGCTGCACAAAGACTCATATTTGTGCGATGACTTTGTTTTTTATAAGTAAACAAGCGTTCATCTTTACTGGTTAGTAATAAATGAAGCCTCCTAAATTAGAAAAGAGGTTAACAGTGGTCACTTACTTATGGCCCCAAACATACTCATCTCGATATCTTTCAAGCTTGTATACGTTCGCATTCACGCCACCTAAGCGGTTACTACTTCTATAGTTAAAGTACGAAGTATTATCGTTAAGTTTATCAATTCTAAATAAGAATCATTATTATTGTGTTTTTGTTGCGAAAATACAATATGAAAATGCAATTTTATTTTATAGATTTGGAAACACTTGTTTGCCGAGGGGGTTAGTCACTCGGGCGGAACAGAGCCAGTGCCTTGTTCCGCAAGTGTTTAAGCGGGTGTGAACCATATAATTCAGAAGGTGTGAAAGTGCAGGTATTAGGGCCTGTTGATCTTTTGAACAAAATTTAACAACGAAAGGTAAACAGGCCCTCGTGTGTTCGTGAAGTCAGAATGGTATTTTCGATGGTAGAAGGACACGATAAGGGCAGCCATGATTTGACTGCTCACGTAGTTAACTGTTTTTTGCCATGATGCTGTTGATTAAGCTTTCTCGCTGCTCCATAGAGACCGTCATTACGTCGTTGTAGGTGCGTTTCATGACTCGAATGTCATTTTCCAGTAGCTGAGCTAATTTTGTCGAGGCCGTTTGGTTGTCACCTTCTAGCACCAATTCGATGATCTCTAGGCGACGCTGGCACGATTTAGTGACCGAAGATTGAATGTGCATCGAGACGAGATCGGTCGCTTTACGTAGGCGATTATGTTGTTGCATGGTGCTCAATAAGAAGCGATTTCCTGAATATGCGGCAAGTTGCTCGTGAAACTCAGCACTGAGGCTAAAGAGTTGACTGGCGTTGACAGATTCTGGGGTCTGAATCGCTTGAGCATGGCGATCTCGGCAGCTTTCAATTGCACTGTTATCAAGTGTCCATGTTGGTTCGAGTAGGCCAGCAGGCTCGAAAATGAGTCGACAGCGATAACTTTCGGTGTGTCTTTCTAAGGTGTTCAACACACCATCAAGCTGCCATTTGTATCCTGGACTGCGACGAAAAATACCATCGTTTTCTAATAGGCGCAGTACGCTTTGCATCTCACCACGGTTGGCATCATAACGTTGTTGCAGGTCTTTCTCGGAAAACGACTGACCTAACTCACTAAAAAATAAATCCATGAGTACGCGCAGGTATAATTGTTCTTGGCGAGGTTGTTGGTCGTTGTCTTGGCCTGAAATTTCGATATTTGCCGCATCGGTTTGTAATACAGACCCTTTATAAGGGACGACTTTAGTGATGCCTTGCGCTGACAAGTGTTTTAGCACCGCTCGAATAGGGCTTCTTGATACTTCGAATTGCTGCGCCAAAGATGATTCGTTTAGGCTGCTTCCCGCTTTCGCGTTGTCGGCTTTTAGCCTCGCGATGACCTTGAATAACAAATTTTGTTGGAGCTTTGTAATTGTCGTTATGTCCATGACGCTCAGAGTATGTGTTTAATCTTGATTCCATGGTAAACACAAAAAGGCTTAAATACCATAAATTGTGTTTTTGTAACCAAAAGACAATGTTAATCGACCTGTTGCAATGGATAGGTTGGTTGGTAATTTAGCGGTTCGTTGGGAATTGAATGGTTGGCGGTTATTGATAGCTTTGTTGGCAAGTGTGCCATACCAATCACAGTAAGTAAGTGTTCAAAAATAGCGCAGGAAAAAGGCTTGAGAGCAAGGCAGCTCTTTTCGACAAGAAGTTTCGATAAGTAGTTATTCTACAATCAAAAATTCTAACACAGTTATCGAGCGTTTTAACCAGCTAGGGTGACCAGTTATTTACTACGATTGGTATTAATGAGTGGGTAAGAAGAGAGCCCGCTTAAAGCCTCGACTGCAAATGGAGGCTTCAAACGGGGGCTTTAAGCGGAGAAAGTGACTTCTCGTGTGTGCTTATTTTCTCATTAGATAGAGGAAGTAGCCGCCACCAATCAGAGAGGCTAATAGACCTGCCGGGAACTGCCAAGGGAACCATAGCGTACGACCAATCCAGTCTGCAGCCACCATGATGATAGCGCCTAATAATGCTGCTGTGAGCATTTGAGGAATCGCGCGATATTGGTGAAGCGAACGCGCCATGTGTGGCGCCAATAATCCAATGAAACTTAATGGCCCAATGACGATGGTGCACAGAGTTGTTAGTGCCGCGACTAGCAAAAGCAAAGCCAATCGAACAGCGGTTGTGTTCATACCTAGGCTGCTTGTGGTGACGTCGCCTAAGTTAATCAGCTCTATCCAGCGATTCAAAGACAGCGCCACTGCACTGATGATGGCAACCCCAACGGCGAGCAAAATGACATCTTGATTAGCGACTAAATAAGTCGAGCCTGAAAGCCAAGTGAGGAGCGCGGTTGCATTCTCATTACCCGAGCTCATTGTGATGCGCAATAGAGCGTCGAGCCCTGCACTTAGCGCGATGCCTGTTAACAAGGTTTGCGTTGGGGCGAAATTGTGTTTTCTTCCCATTAACCAAACCACGGCAGTCACTGAAGTTGCACCGAGTGTACCAAGCAGCATTTGCTCTTCTCGGCCGACTGCAGTGCCAAATAGTGTGCCGAGCACTAACGCCAGAGCAGCCCCTGAGCTGATCCCCAATACTTCGGGGCTCGCCATTGGGTTGTTTGAGATGCGTTGAATAATCGTGCCTGCAAACGCAAGCCCGATCCCTGCCAATAGCGCGACTAATACACGCGGTAGACGTAGATCGAATAGCGATGGGTTGAGTTCAACATTCCAACCGAACTGGTTTTTACCTACTGTAAGGGCAAGAACACACATTGCCATCAATAGTACTGACATCGCGGCCAGTACTTTACGCGTACTGACGAATTTGTAGTGCTCAATGGTTTCACTGCGGTTTTTGAGATCGGACTGCAGCTTGGTACGTTGCAGTAACCACAATAAGAAAGGAGCACCCAGTAGCGCCGTCATTGCGCCGGTAGGGAGCAGTTCGCCACCGAAGCCAGAGAAGGGCTGAATCACTAAATCCACAATCAATAGAATGAAGCTGCCTACCAACCCGCTGACCAGAATCTGTTTCGCGAGTGCTCTTACACCGATAAGCCTAGCGATAGCAGGAGCCACAATGCCAACGAATCCGATTAAGCCTACTTCACTGACTACGGCTGCAGTAATAAAGATCGCCAACGATAAGCAAAGCAATTTGATTTGTTTGATGTTTACACCAAGCGAAGTGGCGACATTATCGCCAAATTGCAGCGCTGATAATGGACGCTGTAAAACCAGTAATAACAGCGTCGGGATCGAGACTAAAGGTATGAGAACCTGCACGCTCGACCAATCATTCTGATTCAGTACACCTGCACCCCAAACAAAAATACTGGTAAGCCGTTGTTCATGCAGCATGAGCAACATGGTGTTGAGTGAGCCTAAAAATAGGCTGACCACCATACCGGCTAACACCATGTGTAATGGTGAAAAGCCTCGTGCAGAACTTAAGGTAAAAACTAAGCCTGTTGCAAGGCAGCCCCCAATGAAAGCGGGAATAAACCCTGGGATAGCTAGGTTAGCAGGAATTAAAAGGATCCCTAATACCATGCCGAGTTCTGCGCCCGCAGCAACACCCAATGTGGTAGGTGAGGCAATGGGGTTACGCAGTACAAATTGCATCACACACCCAGCGACTGCCAGTGCAAAACCACAAATGAGAGCGACGGTAAGCCTAGGTAAATAGGTGAGGTGAGTAATCAGATGCTGATAATTTGAAGAATCAAAGTGAAACAGCGTATCCCAAATCAAGCCAACCCCTTGCGAGTAAGGAGCGGTAATTTGCAGTAGCGAGCTGATCAACAAAACAGCAGCGACAGGTAGTGCCGCTGCCTTGATACTGAATCGCCCGGTGACGGTTTTTTCGATCTTTGCGGTAGCCATTATTTTTGGATAAGCAGTTCGGTAATGTGGTCACTAAACCTTTGAGCGGCGATTAGCCCACCGAAGGTCCAGATGGTAGGAAGTTCGTAAACGGAGTCTGTACGCGTAAACGCCATCGCTTGCCAAAGAGGGGATTGAGTCAGTTTCTTATGCTCTTCTTCCGTTAGCGGGCCAAAGATCATCACATTCGTCTGTTGGTGTTCAGCGAGCCTTTCAGTACCTGTAGTGGTAAAACCCCAGAGGTTTGTCTGCTCTTGCCAGTCGTTTTTAAGACCCATGCTGCTTATGGTGGCTTGCGCTAATGAACCTTGGCTATGAATGCGTAAGGTTTTGTCGTTGATAAAGCGTGCAAAAATCAGTGGTTTGTCTGAGTTGCCTGCGGCACGTATTTTTTCACCATTATCGCTTAATCTCTTGTTTGTCTCATCAATCACTTGTTGGGCGCGTTGTGCTTTGTTAAATAGCTTGCCTAAAGAGAGGGTAACCGAAGTTGCGGATTCAAGAGGTTGTTTCTTTTTGCTGTAGACACTGTAAACCAAGACAGGTGCGATTTTATTGAGCTGGTGGTAGGCCGCCGCCATATGCTCACTGATTAAAATGACGTCAGGTTTGAGTTCTGTTAGTAGCTCTAGGTTTGGTTCTCTTCGAGATCCCACATCTGTCACGTCTGCATTTAACGCAGGTTTTACCACCCATTGCTGATAACCTTGTGCGTCTGCCACACCTTGCAACTCAACGCCTAGGCTTAATACGGTTTCGGTGAGTGCCCAATCTAAAGCCACCACTTTTTTAGGTGTAGCATCGAAAGAGACACTGCCCATTTCATGTTTGATTTCTAGTGCGTGAACGCTCTCTAGAGCAAGGGCGTTGAAAGCTAATACTGTGAACAGCATGGTGATGAACTTTTTCACAACAGGTTCCTTTTGATTTAAGGGATGTAGCTGATAGGTTGCCCTGTCTCAGGGTGTTTAAAGAGCGCAAGCTCCATTCCGTAGATTTGCATTAGTGTTTCTGGCGTCATCAAATCTTTAGGCGAACCGGAAGCAATCACTTTCCCAGAATGAAGCGCAATCAAATGATCACTGAATTTGGCGGCCATGTTCACATCATGAAGCACCATGATCACGGTTAAGCCGAGTGACTGATTAAGCTCTCTGATTAAAGTGAGCAATTCATGCTGGTGCGCGACATCGAGTGCTGAGGTTGGTTCATCAAGCAAAATACATTGGCTTTGCTGAGCAAGTAGCATGGCGACCCAAGCTCTTTGTCTTTCTCCGCCGGAAAGTGTTGCGACAAATCGGTCAGAAAAGGCATTAAGGCCAACTTTCTCAATCGCTTCGTCTACGATGGCATAATCATCTTTGCTATAACGTCCAAATGCGCCTTTCCATGGATAACGGCCAAAGCAAACCAGTTCACGAACGGTCACGCCATCAGTAATCGGTGGGTGCTGCGGCAGGTAGGCGACTTGGTGTGCAAATTCAAGGTTACTGTATGAGGCGAGTGGTTGCTCATTGAAGAAAACGTCACCTTCTGTTGGCGTATTTTGTCGACTTAACAGTTTAATGAGTGTCGATTTGCCACATCCATTATGACCAAGCAAGGTGGTGATCTTCTTTGGTTCAAAGGTCAAAGTCGTTGGCGAAAGGATTTTCTTACCGTCGATTTCGAACGAGGCATTGGTAAGTGTGTACATAATGCAATATGAAGTTGAGTTATGGGCTGCTAGCCGCTAATGTAACACAGTGAAATCAAAATGATAATTATTCGCTAAATCAATCTATTTATCATTGTAATATGTTCGTGCCCACTACGAACCTACCAACCTTATCTAGCGCCTTCGATATTATGTCTGTGATACAAAATAAAAAATTTCAACTATTGGCTATTGGTCTTGCTTCGGCTCTTATGGGAATTGGGCAAAACGGCTTACTCGTTTCCCTGCCTTTTCTTGTGGAACAGTCTGCATTCAGCTTGCCTACGTGGTCGATTCTTATCGCAATAGGAAGCATATTATTTTTGCCGTCTGCGCCTTTTTGGGGAAGGCAGAGCGACAAATATGGACCTAAAAAAGTAGTCATTCAGGCATTGCTAGGCATGGCAATCAGCTTTGCCTTGTTGTGTTTTTTCGTCATGTTTAGCAAACAGGGGCAGGCATTCGTGTTTTGTTTGATTGGGTTGGTGGTCGCGCGAATTATTTATGGTTGTACGGTGTCTGGAATGGTGCCTGCGAGTCAGCATTGGGCGATATTATTGTGTGGTGAGAAGAACCGTTTACAGGCTATTACATCAGTGAGTCTTGGCCTAAGTGTTGGTCGATTAATTGGGCCTTTGGTCTCCATTTTAGCGTTAAAGTTATCGCCTTTTGCTCCCCTGGTCGTGATGATTTTTTTGCCGTGTGTTGCTTTACTTGTCACGATGTTATTACCAACCCCTAAAGAAGATACTCGGAAGGCTGAAGGAATAGGGCAAGCACCTTGGTTACCGAATAGAACATTACTGCCTTTTTTATCTTGCGGGTTGTTGTTGTGTGCCGCAGTCGCGTTGTTGCAATACAGTTTTTCTCCACTTATCTATTCGATCACCCGTTGGCCTACCGATCAAATAAGTGACACGATCGGGATTCTTTTGACTATCAGTGCTGCCTGTACTTTTGCTACTCAACTCTTGGTTATCAAAAAAGAAAAGCTGACACCGTTTGTTATGTACCGTTGGGGGGCATTGGGTCTGCTTGTCGGTTTTGGAATGTTCTTGATTCCCAGTATGTGGGCGTTTGCTGTGGCGATGGTACTGACAGCGATTGGCGCAGCGTTGCTTGTTCCTGCTTACACGTTGTTTGCCACTGAAAAGCAAAGTGGTACACCGGGCGCAGCCGCAGGGTACATCGCCATGTCCCATACTCTAGGCTACGGGGTTGCTTCAATGCTCGCGTTTACTTCGACCTTGAACCCTCAGTATCCCATCTACTTATGTGGGCTATTTTGTCTACTGATTTTCGCGACGACTTATGTTGTAAAAATAAAGGGAAATACCAAGCTCGCTGAGCAAGCTTAATCTTATATTTCCCCTGATACTTTTTAGTGAATCAATTGGAAGTGAGCTAACGGATAGCAAATTAACTGGTAGCAAACGGCTTTGCGTCGAACATTGGTTTGCTAATTTATGTCTTTGAAAGCAGCGTCTTCGAAAACCACATCCCCTCTTAACACTGTCATTAACACCTGTGTTTCTGCGATTCCTCTTGCTGACAACGTGGTGATGTCTTTGTTGAGAATCGCGAAGTCCGCTGATTTCCCAACCTCAATAGACCCCGTGACGTCTTCGATACCAAGGCTCTTTGCTGCATTGAGCGTGTAAGCGTCGATAGCTGTGTAGATATCAGTTAGGCCTGTTTTACCCATGATTAAGCTATTTGCGATTCCAACTAGAGGGTTGATGTCGTGTACGTTCCAGTCACTGCTCAAGGTGATATTGGCATCAGTCTTAAGTATCGCGTCTAAGTTCATCATGGCTTTGGCGCGGCGAGCACCAAGGAAAGCTTCAGCCCATTGGTGTTGAATCGGAACCGACTTGGAAGTCCGCCGAGACATTGAGCTGCTTGAAGCGGGGAACGTCTTCATCATTGATTAACTCTATGTGAGTTAGGGTATAAGGCTTTTGCGAACCTTGTTTACGCACGCTTTCTATCGCATCAAGAGATTCACGAACGGCACCATCACCAATCGCATGAATGTGCGCACTAAAACCGATTTTATCGAGCGCGGTTAGCCACTCTTTCATCTGTGCTGGTGGAATGTAGTTTAGGCCATTGGGAGACTGTGGCAGATAGGTATCTAAATAGGGCGCGAGTGTTTTTGCTGTACCGTTAATGAAGATGCCATCGCTGTACATTTTTACCTGATCGACGAGCAACAGACGGCTTTTATCATCGGAATACATCTTCTCGAAGACTTCTAATTGAGAGGGTATCGCCATTGATGGGTAAACCCAAGGGCGTAATGACACGCGAGCCGTCAAATCTTGGTTTTGCTCCGCTTCTAGCCAAACGTCATACCAGCCTCGTTTCCAGTACATCCGGCCGTCACCGATGGTGGTAATGCCGTGCGCAGCGGCTTCTTCAAGACCGAACATTAACCCTTGGTAGCTTTGTTCAAAGAGCTCGCTTTGGCTGTTCCACGCCATCTCCATAATTTGGTCGCCAGCGTTATCTAATAAGATGCCATTGAGCTTGCCGCTGTCTTGGTCTTTTAAATAAGCGCCACCTTGTGGGTCAGGAGATTGTTGGCTGATTCTGGCTATTTTTAAGGCTTTTGAGTTGACCCACATAGAGTGAGAGGTTTGCTCCATAAGCACCACGGGGCGATCAGGGAAGATACTGTCGATGATCTCAAGTGGTGTGTATTCAGAGTCGCTGTCGAGTGTCGACTCAAGAGAAAAGCCATAACCCATCAGCCAGCCTCGACCATTGGTTTCGGCATTGATTTTACACGCTTCTAAGTAAGGGATTTGCTCTTCTAATGTGGCTTCAGAGTCTAGTTCGCAATTGCCACCCAGCTCTGAGGCGGCTTCAAACACATGGTTATGATTATCAATGAACCCCGGCAAAACAAAGGCATTCTCCAAGTCGATGACATCGGTACTCTGACCTTGAAAAGATTGCGCCTGAGCGTGGTCACCGATGAAGATGATCTTGCCTTTATGGGTAACGATCGACTCTGACTCGCGATGCCCATATATGTCGGCATTGGTAAAGATCTGGTCTGCGGTTAGGCTTTGAGAAAAAGCCGATGGCACAGAGACTAGGCTAGCGAATAATGCAATCCATGCAGTGCGTGGCAAAGTGAGCTTATTGTTCATTGTTATTTATTCCATGTTCCACTGTTTAGTAAGTATAGAAAGCGAGTGGTAAGAATCATATCGCGGATTTTTAATAATAAAGTGTCCATAGTTGCTCTCCTGATTAAGTTAACTTGCCGTATATTTTGCGGTGACTCCGACTCAATATCGAACATCAATGAAACACCATTGATTCATTCGCAGACTAAACAATTCACATAAGATTCTGAATAAATTACAGTTAGGTGAACTTTAAAAATGGATTTAACGTATTACCAAGGATGTAAGTTTATGTTTTCACGAGACTTACTCGCATTACTAATAAAAACAAGTCGAGGTTAGGATGAAAAAAATATTATTGCTGCTTAGCGTGATCTTATTG
>NZ_JBFRLX010000232.1:0-17354 GCF_041470165.1 Vibrio sp. 10N.286.46.A8 | reverse complement strand
TCAATTAGTGCGAATTTATCAGTCCACGTAATTCTCATAAAAATAGTAGCCAAAGAGCTCATTGAGAAAGAATTAATATAAAGTCATCTTTAAATAAAATTAGTCAATTTGACATGAAAGGTCAAAAGACTAAGTGTTCGGAGTAAATCAATGCTAAACAATCTACATATCAACATCATCAAATCGACGATTCCTCTTTTAGAAAGCGCAGGCCCTGCTTTAACTCAACACTTCTATCAACGCATGTTCACGCATAACCCTGAATTGAAAGATATCTTCAATATGACTCATCAAAGAACAGGTCGCCAAGGTGTCGCACTGTTTGAAGCTATCGCAGCTTATGCAAAGAACATCGAAAATCTAGCAGCGTTAACCTCAGCGGTTGAGCGTATTGCACAGAAACACACAAGCTTTAATATTCAACCAGACCATTACCAAATCGTTGGTCTTCACCTAATTGAAACACTGCGTGAATTAGCTGCTGATGCATTCACCCCAGAAGTAGAAGAAGCGTGGACTGCGGCTTACCTATTCTTAGCGAAAGTATTCATCGACCGTGAAGCTGAACTTTACCTACAGCGCAAGCAAGCTGTTGGTGGTTGGGAAGCTGCACGTGCATTCGTAATTGCAGATAAAATTGAAGAATCAGCATTAGTAACAAGCTTCATCCTACAACCAAAAGATGGCGGTGACGTTCTGGATTATACGCCAGGACAATATATTGGTATCGAAGTGAAACCTGAAGGTGCTCAGTACAGCGAGATCCGTCAATACTCACTATCAGACAAGCCAAACGGCAAGCAGTACCGAATTTCTGTGAAACGTGAAGGCCAAGGTCAAGAAACTCAAGGCGTAGTATCTAATCACATGCACGATACTGTTGCTGTCGGTGATGAAGTTAGCCTATATGCCCCAGCGGGTGACTTCATGTATCAAGAGCGTAGCAAGCCAGTAACGCTTATCTCTGCAGGTGTGGGTGTAACACCAATGCAATCAATGCTTGAGTTCTTAAACAACCAGCAGAAAAACGAACCTGTACTGTACCTTCACGCTTGTGAAAACGTAGGTCAACACTCTTTCACGACTCGCGTTAAAGATATTGTTGCCGATAAAGGTTGGGAAGCGAAAACGTGGTACATGAACAAAGGCGAGTCTGCGTGTGAGAACACACATGAAGGTCAAATGGATCTAGCGTCTATCTCCGATACTAAAGGCTTTGAAGAGAGTGATTTCTATATCTGTGGCCCTGTTGGTTTCATGAAAAACATCGTAGAGCAGTTAGACGCACTTAAAGTAGATCGCTCACGCGTACACTACGAAGTCTTTGGCCCTCACGCCGATTTCTAATCGTAGTCGCCTGATCTATTAATTCCTTGCCTATTCAAAGGCCTCACAGTGTGAGGCCTTTTTTCGTTTGGTTTGTCCAGCGAGAGACAATTGGAGATTGGAGTAGGGGTGATCAAGGTAAGATCTTCTGGCGTTCGTTTTAAGAACGCTTAACCTTTTTGGACATGTAATCAGAATCAAAAAACTCAGGCCAGTACATTTTCACATAACCGCCTGCCACCCAAATCACTAGGATGGTCGCGATGGTTAATTCAAAGAAGCCGAATTTATGCAGCCAATACCATTGTGGGTATTCAGCACCGAAAAATGTGGTTAAGCGGTGCATAGCAATGGCGCTGATCACGGACGGGAAGGTGACGGCTGCAATCGAAGGTTGGAACTTCAGAAGCATTAGACGGATGTAACATAAGTAAATCAATAGAGTCATGGTGATAGCAATGCCAGCCAATGCTCCTGTCAGAATCGGATCTGGGTTGTCGAAGTTCACCAAGTAAGCGGCTAAAGATAAGTTAACCGGAGCCGCCATGATTGCGAGTGTTGGTCTTGCTCGGCGTGGCAGGTTTCCCTCGAACACCAAGCGATACAACACCACTGGCAGCATGAGGAAATAGATACCGATACAAGTGGCCGCCAGTGTCTCTGAAAAAACGGTGTGTCCAAACTGTGTACCTGCTAAGGAACTGCTGATTAACCCCACGGGATACAGGAACCAACTCGGCACAATGTTCGACATTTTGAAATTGAGGATCTGGAAACTAAAGAACAACACCATCATGGTAAAATGCAACAACAACGCGCAGAACCAGACTGGATAGGCGATTATTGGAGATATCTCGGCCAGATAGTCACATAGAATCAATAACGCCATGCTCATCGGCGCCATTAAGCTTCCGCTAAGTGGATGGCGAATGTCATTGATAAAAGTATCAAAACTTGTGAGATAACGAAGTAAAACTGGCAGCAATAACAGTGCGCCAAACGCAGCAAGGTAAGGGCGAATGATCTCACCAACCCCTGGCAGATATAATGCCCAAGCTTGCCCCAGCCCGATAACGCCAAGTGCTAAAGACGCCTGAGACGGTGGAACATTCTTTACTTGGGTTAATCTTCTCCAGTTCAACGACTTGCTCCACTCAGTTAAATGTAGAACGTATACTCTAATCAAAACGTTCAGTCATGCTCACAATCGGTGTTGTTAGGCATGTAAATAATTTCGTGGATAATAGCAAGTTTAACGTTTGCTTTTAAGGTTTTGATTCGAAATTGATATATAAAGCGCGATGAAAGTGTTTTTGATTTTCTTGAGTGTTCTATAAATATTGAGCTTGGTTTGCTTATTGTATTAGTGGAATTTGACTGTATTAGTGGAACTTAACGAGTTACGTTTAAGTCCCACATTTGAACTGACGTTTTCAATGTAATTAACGAACTTCCTCTTGCTGAGGGAGATCTTGCTGTCTTAGTTTCTCGTTTTTCAGCGTGCGGTTAAGTAGTTGGCTGTAAATTGGCTGACCACCTAACATCTGAGCAATGATTACCGCGCCTAAGCAGGTGATGATCAACGGTAAGATGAGGTAGTAGTTATTGGTCATTTCAATAACCAACAGTATGCCAGTGATAGGCGCTCGCACAGTGGCGGCAAATAAGGCGCCCATGCCGGCAATCGCAAACATACCCGGCTCTATGTTCAGTTCAGGGAAGAATGCCGCCGCGATAAGCCCAAATGCGTATCCAAAGAGTGTTCCTAGAGCAAGCATTGGTGCAAAGATACCACCCGGTGCACCAGAGCCGAAACAAAGTAGCGTGGTGAGCACGCGCCCTAAGAAGATTAACAGCAGCACGTTTGCGCTGTAGTTGCCATTCGTGATATTCGGGATGATACCAATACCACCGCCAGTCAACTCCGGTATATAGAGCAGCAATAAGCCAAAGCAACCGCCCAATAGGGAGCCTGTCATTAAGTAGCGTTTACGGTCATTCTTGTGTATTGCCACAAACAGGTCTTGCGAAAGTGTAATTAGCTTATTGAAAATCACACCAAACAGGCCGAACAACACGCCTAACAACAAGAATAACCACAGAGCATCCAGTTCAGGCGGTTGGTATTGAGGCATAGTGATAACGGCAGATTGTCCGTTGATTGATCGAAAAACGATGTTGGCTGAAACCGCGGAGATGATGACGGCTTTAATTGATATGAGTGAGTAGCGAAACTGTGGTCTCATCTCCTCGACTACAAACATGATGCCAGCCAGTGGTGCATTGAATGCGGCGGCTAAACCACCAGCGGCGCCCGAAGCTAATAGTGAGTGGCGAGTATCGTCATCTTTAACTCGAAAGATATCGGTGACCATGCGACCAATACTGCCGCCCATTTGAACGGTTGGTCCTTCTCGACCTAAAACCATACCAGAGCCTAATGCGCCCATACCGCCAAAGAATTTTACTGGCAATACTCTCCACCATCGAACAGGGCGCATACCGTCCATAGCACCTTCAATTTCGGGGATGCCTGAGCCTGCAGCCTCTGGAGCAAAGCGGTGAACGAGGAAGTAACCAATAAAGGCAAATGCAGCACTAATAAGGAAAGCGGCCAGCCAAAGGGGTAAATAGCTACCGATTTCATCTTTAAGCCAATCGGTACGAGTTTCTGTGATGAAATGAACCGCGACTTCGAAATAGGTACCCACCACGCCAGCAAGTACACCTACAATACAAGAAAGAAAGAGAACGGAAGCGGGTGTTTTATCTCTTGAGAGAAATTGATTAATAGCATCCCTTGGCATTTTGGCGAGTAGGGACTGCTTAATTTTCTCTCTTCTGGTCATTGAGATAAGGCTCCTGAATGGGTTGAGGCGGGACTGCAATAAATTATACGCGTCCTCTGCATATCCTATAGCAGCAAAGATGCAAAGTTGAATTTCATTTATGGAATATACGTGTTACATAAATGGAATCTATAGGCAATAGTTGAATCGCCGTCACAATTTTGATCGATTCTCCGGTGGCGGCTTGAATATCCCCAAAAATGAACCATAGTTAAATCGTAAAGCAACATAACGAACCGCAAGGAGAAGTGAGGTTTTACACACAATTTGGATGGATTTAGAAATAAAGTTTTAGTTCCTCGTTAAATGTTCAGGTCGATATTTAAGGCTTCCTGATTCGCGAACTCACGATTGAGTAACGAGGGTGAGGCGTACTGAGTAAGTACGCCTTTAGTTCGTCTGGAGCATTCCTTTTTCATAGTTCCCCCCTTTCTAGTGACACTCATACAACTTCTGGCTTAAATCATTCTCCGTATAAACAAGCGATTGGGGTCAATTTCTCCGTGATTGTGTATATACTCCTAAAAAAAGGAGAACTGATATGACCAAAAAAGTTCCTACAAACATAATTACGGGTTTCTTGGGTGTTGGCAAAACGACAGCTATTTTGAACCTGCTCAAAAATAAACCTGAGAATGAAAACTGGGCTGTCCTGGTTAATGAGTTTGGCGAAATCGGCATTGATGGCGCATTAATGACAGACCAAGGTGCTTTGATTAAAGAAGTACCGGGTGGCTGCATGTGTTGTACTGCAGGTGTGCCTATGTCGGTAGGTATTAATGCCTTACTGCGCCAAAAACCGGACCGTTTATTGATTGAGCCAACTGGGCTTGGTCATCCAAAGCAGGTTATTGCGACGTTAACTTCAGAGCAATACACACCTTATGTTGATTTAAAAGCGACGCTTGGTTTGGTTGACCCTCGAAATCTATCTAATGAAAAGTACACCTCGAATCAGAATTTCAATGACCAACTGGACAGTGCAGATGTGATTCTTGGTACTAAAGTTGACCTTGTTCATTCTGAAGACATCGATGTGTTCAATGATTGGGTGACGGATCAAACACCCGCAAAAGTATTCCATAAGCTGATTCACGATGGTGAGGTGCCATTGGAAGTGTTGGACATTGAAAGGGTTTACGGCAGTGCTTCCTCTCATCTTGAAGCGCATCATCATGACCACGCTGAACAAGAGCCTCAATTCCAACTGCCTCCCGGTGAAGCGTTTATCCGTAAAGAGAATAAAGGGCAGGGTTATTTTAGTTGTGGTTGGTTGTTTGGCGCAGAGCATAAGTTCGACTTCGATGCGCTATTCTCAATGTTGTCGGAGCTAACGGCTGAGCGCGTGAAAGCCGTGGTAAATACTGACCAAGGTTGCTACGCGTTCAACGTGGCGAATCAAGTTGTATCTGTGAATGAAATTACACTGGACGGCTTTGAGTCTCGTCTTGAAGTGATTGACTCGCAGCTCATGCCGTGGAGCGATCTCGAGCAGATTCTACTCAAGCTGTGTGGCATCAAATAGCCCTGTTTTTGCTGTTTGAACCAAGGATCTTGGTGTTTACCTCGTTGAAGGCGGGATAAACACCAGATTAAATGAGAAAGTTTGCGTTATATCACGATAAATGTGAGATAAATCACTCTAATTACTTTATAGTGCTCGGCTGAAATAAGAATGTAGGCTGTCTGCTTAAGGAACCCGTAACAATGTCATTTTCCTCTCAAGGTTTTGCTCCTGAATTAGTCAAAGCGTTGACTGAGTGTGGTTATGAAAAACTCACTCCAATTCAACAAAAAGCGATTCCAATGGCTCGTAAAGGCCATGATATTTTTGCTACTGCTCAAACCGGTACGGGTAAAACAGCGGCATTTTCATTGCCTGTTATCCAACACCTTTTGAACAGCGGCAAAAAGGCGTCTAGAGGAACGGCTCGCGGCCTTATTCTTGCTCCAACTCGTGAGCTTGCTGCGCAGATCGCTCAAAACATTAAAGACTACGTTAAATACACGGAACTAAGCGTTTCTGCGGTTTACGGTGGTAACAAGATGTCTTCACAAGTTCGTCAACTAGAGCTGGGTGTGGATATTTTGGTTGCAACACCTGGCCGTTTAGAAGAGCACTTAGAAGCGGGTAACGTGTCTATCGCAAACCTAGAATTTCTAGTATTTGATGAAGCTGACCGTATCCTTGATATGGGCTTCATCAATGCCGTTCGTAAGATCATGTTGGATGTAGAAACATCGCCGCAAATCATGATGTTCTCGGCAACGACTTCTACTCAGTTAAACCAACTGTCTGTTGATATTCTGCGTAAACCAAAACGTATCAGTGTTGAGCGTGAAAACTCAACGGCTGCTACGGTTGGTCACGTGGTGTATCCAGTTGATCAAGAGCGTAAAACAGAGCTACTTTCTGAGCTGATCGGTCGTAAAAACTGGCGCCAAGTGCTTGTTTTCGTGAACTACAAAGAAACAGCAAACGATGTAGTTAAAGAGCTCAAGCTAGACGGCATTAAAGCGGTACTTTGTCACGGTGATAAAGCGCAAAGCGCTCGTCGTCGTGCTTTGGATGACTTCAAAGAAGGCAGAGCGCGCGTAATGGTTGCAACCGACGTTGCGGCTCGTGGTCTTGATATCGAAGACTTACCACACGTAATTAACTATGATATGCCTTTCCTAGCGGAAGATTACGTTCACCGTATTGGTCGTACAGGTCGTGCTGGTAAACAAGGTCATGCAATCTCTTTTGTTAACCGCGAAGAAGAGCTGACTGTTGTTCAAGTCGAAAAACTGATTCAACAACGTATTCGCCGTGTTGAACAACCGGGTTATGAACCGAAGAAACGTGATGCTTACATCGAGAAGCTGAACACTAAATCGGCTTACAAAAACCGCCAAGGTCGTAAGAACAACGCGAACGAAGAGCCTCAAGATCAAGCAAGCGCTGAACGTCGTTTGACTATGATGAAGCGAATTAAAAACCGTCGTAAGTAATTACGGTTGGTGACTAAAAAGAGCCACTGTTATGTGGCTCTTTTTGTTTTTATTGATCGCAATATTGTTTATTGTCATCACTACTTCGTCTCAACCTCGCTTCATTTTGAGCCCGCGTAATAATAAGAAGCATCAAATAAAAATAAGAACCATTAAATAAAAATAAGTCGATAAGGTAATAATATGGATAGCGCACTACTTTGGGCTTTTATTCCCACATTTTTCTTTGTGTCAATCACGCCCGGTATGTGTATGACCTTGGCTTTGACGCTAGGAATGAGTGTTGGATACAAGCGTACATTATGGATGATGATCGGTGAATTGGCTGGTGTTGCGGTGGTTTCTATTGCTGCGGTATTGGGTATTGCATCTATTATGTTGAACTACCCGTGGCTATTTACGGGCTTCAAGTTTGTTGGTGCAGCTTATTTGTTCTATTTAGGCGTTCAGATGTGGCGCTCAAGAGGCAAGTTGGCGATCAGTACTGACAACCAAACAACAAAAGTCAGTAATGATTGGGATTTGGTGGTACAAGGCTTTGTAACGGCAATCGCGAATCCTAAAGGTTGGGCATTCATGATTTCGTTACTGCCTCCTTTTATTAACAGCAATAAAGACTTAGCGCCGCAGTTGTTGATTTTAGTGTCGATTATTCTGGTTTCTGAGTTTGTTTGCATGACCTTATACGCGACAGGCGGAAAGAGCTTAAAGCATATGCTGGGCAAAGCCGATAACGTTAAGTTAATGAACCGTATTGCAGGTACGTTGATGATGGGCGTTGGTGTTTGGTTGTTCGTGAGCTAGCGATCACGGTTAGAGATCCCCGCTCAGTCGTTCCTCCTTCTCGAGGATGACGGTGCGTGATTTGGTTTGGGGTGAAGAGCAGTTCACAAAGCCGCAGATCACTAGTTGAATCAAAGATCGTATAGAATTTAAAAAAGAGCAATAAGGCATTTGGCCTTATCGCTCTTTTTTGATTTTACTTAGCTAGCGAACAGAAACTAGGTAACAGTAAGGTTGCTGATCTTAGCTAGATTTGCTTTTTAAACCGCGATTTCACCGCCGTCTTCACGACGAATCACAACGGTAGATGCTCTTGGGCGAACATTGCCTTGAGTTTGTGCCGTTGCATCTTCTGAAGATGGCCAGTTAGCAGGGTGTTGAATGTTTACAAATAGTGATTTGAAGTCTGGGCTGATGGTAAAGCCTGTTACTTCACAACCGTTTGGACCCACAAAGAAGCGTTTAAGCTGTGCTTGGTTGTTTGCATCAATCACCGCGCTGTTGCCGTTGTCATCCGTTAACTGAGATGGAACCACTGCCAGCATTTGATCGTTGGTGTAGCCTGTAACTTCATCTGCCCCGTTATCAGTCTGAATCCACAAGATGCCACGAGCATCAAACGCTAAGCCGTCAGGGCTCGCGAATTGGTTCATGTCAGTTAGACCTGAGCGGTTAATAGATTTGTCTTCCACTGCTGGAGAACCGAAGACAAAGATATCCCAATCGAACACGCCTGCTGTTTTGCCTTCATCCCAACGAATTACATGACCGAACTTGTTGTCTACGCGAGGGTTCGCAGAGTTCGCTTCTTTACGCTTGTTGTTATTAGTCAGCGTAAGGTAAGCCGTCCCCGTCATTGGGTCAACAGAGCACCATTCAGGGCGATCCATTGGCGTTGCGCCTACAAGGTCGGCTGCGCCTGCTGTATTGATGATAAGCGCTGCTTGAGAATCAAATGAATCACCAAGTTTGCCGCCATTCGTGGTCTTGCTACTCAGAGTTAGCGGTAGCCAAGTGCCTGAACCATCATCGTTGAACTTAGCCACATACAGTGTGCCTTTGTCCATGTACTTGTCACCCGCACTTAGACGGTTACTTGGCTCAGCGTCACGCGGGTCCCATTTCTCTTCAGAAACGAATTTGTACAGGTATTCAAAACGAGAGTCGTGGCCAGAATAGAACACGATAGGCTCACCTTCAGTAAGTTTGCCAAACGTACAACCTTCATGACGGAAACAACCCAATGCTGAACGCTTCTTAGCGCGAGAGTTCGCTGTGTATGGGTCGATTTCAACGATGTAGCCGTGGCCGTTTGCTTCGTTACGGTAATCGTCCATTGCTGAGTCACCTGTTGGTGTTACGTCAAAGCGTGCAAACTCGTCTAAGCGTTCTTGTTTGTTACCTGAAAGCGTGTCCCAACCGTAACGTGTTTTGTCGGTAGCGATACCAATACGCTCTTGCGCTGGCGTCGTTGCGCTTTTATTAACAAAATAACCCGGCCAGTTCTCTTCACACGTTAGGTAAGTACCCCATGGCGTGTAACCATTACCGCAGTTATTTAATGTGCCGCGCGCTTGGCTGCCGTCTTGTGAGAATTTCGTTTTGGTAAACTCACTGTGAGCAACAGGGCCAGAAAGATCCATTACGGTCGCGCCCGTGTAGCGGCGGTTAAGTGGATCGTTATCCACCATTATCCATTGATTACCTTCAAGCTTAACGCGAACAACACTCACGCCGTGTGCGTTGATCTCTTTGCGTACTTCATCAAGGCTAGGGCGGTTGCCTTCATCGTATGTTGGACCATTAGCGTGCAGTGCTTTTTGGTCGATGTATTCGTGGTTGATCACCAACAAGCCGTCGTTACTGTTGCCATCAAGCGGGAAGAAGTGCATGCCGTCGTGGTGCATGCCCAGTGAGTTCGCTTGATCTTGTGCGTTGTTGGTTCCATCTTTTAACCAAGCCTTGCCTTGCTTATTCAGTGGGGTACCCCAAGGAACCAATACTTGTGCTGTATAGCCTTTTGGTACAACGACACTGTCTGTCAAAGAGCCTTTAACCGATTCGAAGGCAAGTGTTGCGGTGCTTTTGTGCGCGCCCGTTGCTTGCATTGTCGTAGCGTTAGCCGTGCTATGACCCGCTAAACCAAATGCGCCAAAGGCGGTCATTGCACTGATGCCAAGACCGCCTTTCAGAACGTTTCTTCTTGAAAGGTTCGCATCTAGAACTTCTTCGAAGGGCTTGTTGGTACTCTTGTTAAAGCGAGTGCTATCAAATGTTTCCTTGCTCATCGGGACTGCTTCCTGTTGGCTGACTTTATTATTCGTTATTCACGTGTAACCAAGCTATTTCTAATGAGTTAATAGTTGGTTCAATGTGTGAACAATCGTGAAGCAGTTAAGTGACAGATTTTTATAGTTTTGATTAAGGTTTTGTTTCTGCAGCACGATTTTTCCCGTTAAGCCTCTCGTGCAATACAAAACTCTTGGGAATTAACGAAGAACTGTGTATAAATGCTTTATCAAACGAAAAGAGAGACAGTTATGAAATTAGATAAAATCGAAAACAAAAATCGTCGCCTACGCAAGAAGTTATACCTAGGTGAATTCGCTATTCTAGGTTTTGAAGTAAGCTGCACGACTTCGATTGCTGATTTTGACCAATACGATGTGTTCATCGATGAATTTATCGATTTTATCGACAGTATCGGCCTGTGCTTTGGTGGCGGTGGTTTAGAGCTGTTCGAAGGTTTCTTATGTTCTATTGAGCGCTACCGCTCAGTGACAGAAGCAGAGCAACTGCAAGTAGCGCAGTGGCTTGAAGCTCGCGCAGAAGTAAGCAAAGTTGAAGTAAGCGAACTTGTTGACGCAAACTACGCATTCTAAATTGGTGTTGTTCGGCTAGCTCAGTTGGAAGCGAATAGAGCTTTCCTGAGAGAAGTTTTATACATCAGTGAAAGGCCCAGTCGTTATATCGATTGGGCCTTTTTGCGTTTGGTCTGCGCTATTTTTGAACCGTGATTCCTTGTGTAACTCTCATTTCTAGAACGAGAGTTTCTAACCACATATCAGTTTCTTAGGTCTGTCTTTCTGGATAGTAAGAAGTTTGAATAAACTTGTGAGAGTTTTATGAGAATTCAATGAAGTTGCTGATAGATTTGATCGCCATTCTTAGAGTCAACAACACCACAGTTCGTTCTGGCAAAGGTAACGGTATATCGCTGTTATTCGTTTTGTTGGCAACGATAGGACTCGATAAAGGATGGAATCAAAATGAATAAACGAACTCAAATCAGCTTAGTGATCAGCTCGGCTACGCTGGCCTTCGGAGCGGCTCAAGTTCAGGCTGCTGAGCTTGAAATCACTGTCACTAATGCAACGAAAGGGATCTACTTTACGCCTATCTTGGCAGCCGCTCATGACTCCAGCTTGTTCATGTTTAGAACGGGTGAGAGTGCTTCTGCGGAATTGGAATCGATGGCCGAAGGTGGCGATATTTCAGGTCTATCGAGTTTGATTGCAAACGCGGGTGGTGTGGTGGTTGAAAACCCAGCTACCGGTATTCTTAATCCGGGCGTCGCAACTACGTTTGATATCGACACCGGTGATTTAGCTTACTTGTCATTGGGTGCCATGCTGCTGCCAACCAACGACGGCTTTGTTGGCTTAGACAGTTGGAAAATCCCAACTCAAGCGGGCACCTATAAAGCGACCCTCAATGGCTATGACGCAGGCACAGAAGCCAATGATGAGCTAGCGGGCAGCATGCCAAACCCGCCATTTATTACCTTTGGTGCTGGTGGTACGGGAGTTGAAACTGCAGTCTCAAACGCTAAGGTTCATATTCATCCGGGCAACATTGGTGATAGTAACGCGGCGGGCGGAATCAGCGACCTCGATAGTAGCAGTCATCGTTGGTTAAACCCTGTGGCTACTATCACCATTGTTGTGAAGTAAGGGGGATGTATGAAAGCTAGAATTCTATTTATCGCTGCATCAGTAGCTGTGTTAGCAGGTTGCCCGGACGATGACGACGATTACTATCGCTATGATGTGAGTGTTACTAACCTCACCCCCAATCAACCAATGTCACCACTCGCAGTGTTGACTCACAATACGAATTTTGACCTATTTGAAGTTGGGCAAAGTGCCTCTATCGATCTGGAATACTTAGCGGAAGGAGGCAGTAATGCACAATTGCTTGCGATCAGTGACAGTGACGCCAATGTTTATCAAGGCATCTCAGGCAATGGGCTGATTCTTTCAGGTGAGCAAGACACGGTGTCTATTCGTGTTGACCCAAATCAAGAAGGGTATATCTCAGTTGCTTCCATGTTGGTGAACACCAATGATGCGTTTGTTGGTGAATCCGGTTTGTCGCTTAAGTCATTAGCCGTGGGTGATACCTTTGTGATGAACATGAATGTGTGGGACTCAGGAACGGAATTGAACGACGAGCTTGCTGCAACCATTCCAGGGCCTGCAGGCGGTGGTGAGGGTTTTAATACCACACGAGACGACACCGATGTAGTGAGTTTCCACTCAGGCGTAATCAGCCAAGATGACGGCCTTACGACGTCTGCTTTAAGTGCTAACCATCGTTTCCTCAACCCAGGAGCAAGAATCACGATTACTCGAACTGAGTAATAGGGTTGAAAGCACGATGAAAGAATTCCTGCTCTGTTCCGGTCAATTGAAAGGAGGGTAGACTCCGAATAGAGCAGGGATCATGAATAGTGCTGCGGTAAATTTGATGGCAAACATATTGTTGGTTGAAGATGATGACGACCTAGCTGAACTGGTGCAAATGCATCTTAGGTTCCAAGGCCATGACGTAATAAGAACTAATGTGATTGAAAAGGCTCAGGCGCTCTATAAAGATGGGCATTTCGATTTGATCGTACTGGATCGAGGCTTGCCTGACGGAGATGGACTCGATTTTTGTCGAATGTTACGTCGACAGGAAGATTGGACACCAGTGCTAATGTTAACAGCAAGGGATGCCGAGCTAGATAAGGTGTCAGGTCTAGAAGCCGGTGTTGATGACTACATAACGAAACCTTTCAGCGTTCTTGAATTTCAAGCAAGAGTGAGGAACGTGCTTCGCCGTTTAAGCCATGTTGAATCAGCCACTCAAGAGGTTGTGACAGCAGGATCAATTATGAATTTTGGCGGGCTCATTATTCAACCTGAACGCCATCAGGTGTCACTCAATAATCAAGACGTACCGCTGACTGCTACCGAGTTTACCTTACTTCACTTCTTAGCAACCCGCCCGGGGCGTGTGTATAGCAAAGACGAGCTGCTCGATCACGTTTGGAATACTCATCACTCTGGCTATCACCATACTGTGTGTAGCACGGTCAACCGTCTAAGAACCAAGCTTGCGATGCCCAATAGTGATGATGATTTCATTAAAACCGTTTGGGGTGTTGGCTATAAGTTTGAGTCAAAAGCTTAGGTCTATGTGTCGCGCCCTAAGTTTACTAAAAAGCCAATAAGACCTACGAGCCACCGAGGAGAGAACATGAGTTTCAAATCGCGTTTAGTGCTGTTCACAAGTTTGTGGTTTTTGTTGGTAAGTGTGGTGATTGCTTACACTTATCACTGGCAAAAAGAGACCATAGAACACAGAACCAAGCAGAGCTTACATAAAGAGCTCGCGGCTCATATGCGCGATGATAATCCTCTCATGATTGGTACCGACTACAATCCCAAAGCACTCAAATCTATATTCCATACCTTGATGCTGATAGGGCCTGATTTTGATATTTATTTTCTGGATAGTCAGGGCAATATCACCACCAATGCTGCACCGGAAGGCACTGTGTTAGCGAATCAGATAGATCTAGCACCCATTCAACAGTTCTTAAATGACGAGCCTTATCCTATTTTGGGAGAAGACCCGATCAACCCAGGCTCTCCTAAAGTATTTTCTGTGGCGGCGATTGAAGAGCTAGGGTCGACGGTGGGTTATTTGTATGTGGTGATAGGAAGTAATCGCCATACTGTGATCACCAACTCTCAGGTTGATACACCATACATCGCACTTGCAGGGCTTGTGCTGGTTTCTATTTTTGGCTTTGCGATAGGAGCTTATCTGCTAGTGAAACGCAGTCTGTTGAACCCAATAGAGGCGGTAACCAATAAATTGCAGCAACAAGCTGAGCAAGATTTTAGATTGGAACCTAACTTTGTTCATCAAGTGCCAGAATTGGTGCCCATTGCACGTTCTTATCAATTGATGGCGAAACACATCCAACAACAGTTTTTGCAGCTTGAGTATCAGTCATCACACCGAAGACAAAGCTTATTACAGCTCAGTCATGATTTGAAAACGCCATTATCGAGTGTTCTTGGCTACCTAGAAACGTGGAAGATTCAAAATCCGAAGTCAGACCCGTTGATTGACGTCGCTTACCGTAATGGCAACAAGTTGTCTGAACAGCTCCATTCATTACTCGATAGCGCCAAGAATGATAATCCTGTGCCTACGTATCAATACGCTTCAATCGATTTTAATGTGCTGATGAACGAATGCTTAGAAACGATACAAAGCCAGTATCGCCACAAGAATGTTGAGTTGAACGTCAATATACCTATTGGAATCAAGGCTGTGGGTGACAGTGATTTACTTGAGAGGCTGATCTTGAATCTGCTAGATAATGCGTTGAGGCATAGCCCGAGTGGAACAATGGTGTCGTTAGATGTAGGTTTAGAATCGGATTCAAAACGGGTGAAGGTCATTATCCATAATGAAGTTGAACGAGAGGCCCCTAATGGTTCGTTAGGTATTGGCACCAAAATCGCTCAGTCGATACTGATGTTGCATCATAGTGTTTTAGAAACAACAAAAGCAGAAAACTCATTTCAACAAAGTTTCTATTTGCCTTCGGTTTAGCCCTGTCTGTCTTCGATTTAGTTCTAATTTCTTTCGATATCGTTCTACTTGCCGCCGTTCTAGGGGATAGGCGAGTTGTTCTTTGAGTAACGAACAACTCGTTGAGCAGCTTTTAAGTTGAGAAGTTTTTAAGTTGAAGGGGCTTTATGCGTCTTTTTTGGCTTCGTTGCCTTCATTTAGTTCAGCATAGAAATGCAGCAACTCTGTGAGCTCTTTTACCCAACCAAATGCTTCTGTCGGTGCTTTCAACAAAATCTTCTCGACTTTGTCACAGTGAGTTTCAAGGCTGATCGCTTGTTCAAGGTTGAACGACATTGCATAGAAGTGCCAAAGTAATAGGCGAGTCATGCGCTCGATGTTTTGTTGTGAGTTATCCGACTCACTAAACGCAAGGTTCACTTCACTTAGCGCGATTGCTGTCATTCGCAACATAGCATCAAATTTTGCTGATTGCATACGCTCGTCATTGGTCACTTCTTCCTGTTCGAACGTAAACAGTTCCGTCATTGCATCTTCAGGGACAAGGCGATGAATCATTCTTAAACTAAATTCTTCTAGTTCTTCACGAGGCATGTTGTTTAAGCAAGTTAAAGTGTAATCGCGTTGCATGGTGTTCTCTTAGATGAGCAAAAAGGTCGGACAGTTTAATGGAGAAGCGGACTTAGAAAAAGTAGATTTTGGATAAGCCTACATTTGTAGGCTTATCTGTGTACTACAAGCCTTAAAATCACGGCTTAGACTGGTAGGTTTGAACGCAGTATCAGGTTTTGCTATGGCTTGGGGGGTGATACTGCATAGACTTGTCATGCCTCATGAAAATGTTGCTCGCGACCAGGCTGCCGATGCAAATCGAACCAAGCGCTAACCAAGTCATCGTATCCGGAATTTCGTTGAACAGTGGGATCGCCAACAAGGTTGCAACGGCAGGTGTTGCACTGCCAAAAGCGGCTGAGCGTTCTGCTCCTAGTGTATTAACAGCATATAGATAAGTGAATGCTGCTATTAAGCCTGCACCTACGCCTTGCACCGCAGAATGCACGGCAAGCTCTGCAATTGGCCATTGAGCAATTGGTGTTTCCATTAAATGACTAGGGAGGGTTCCTGTAAAGATAAGGATCAGCAACAGCAAGGTGGAACAGAATGAAATAACCCCCGCACTGACGAGCGCATTAAGATTGGCAACACGTGCTGAAATGGTAAACGTCGCCCACATCAAGCTGCCAAACAAAAACAACACGTGACCTTTGGTATATTCAAAGTTGAAGCTACTTAAGCTACTTCCCAGAAACAACAATATCCCAAGCGAAACCAGACCTAAACCAACGACACGGTGTCGGCTAAGCGGCTGCTTAAAAAAGAGTACCGCGATCCCTGTTACGAATAGAGGAAGCGTTCCCGGAACTAAAGCACTCCCGTGTGATACCGGAACGAACTGCATGGCTGTTCCTGCAACGAGTAAATAAGGTAAACCGCACCCCACAAACATACCGGCCAAGTATCGATTCGGGACAGCAGCGATCGTGCTACGTGCTTTCCACACCAAAGGTAATAACGCCAATGCTGGTATGAGGAATCGAGTCAGTGCGATGTCTGCAGGTGTTAAATCTGAATTTGCGCCGCCTTTAAGAGAAAGGAAAAAGCTCGCCCAGATGAGCAGAGTGACAGTAATAGATAAATAGCCAAGCTTCATAATAAACAAGGAAAGTGAATGATGATTAATTATGGGGTACTTGGTGTGCCATAGGTTGGCAAGTTTTGTTCTAACTTGAGTTGTAGTTGATGATTTCTGCTAATATATTGCCAATTGTTAACAAATTTAACCAATAATTGGTATTTGCTATGGATAGGATTGATAGACATCTTCTTGAGTTGCTTCAGAAAGACGGGAGGCTAACCACCGCAGAGTTAGCTGATGAAGTTGGCTTATCGGCTTCACCGTGCGCGAGGCGCATCAAAAGACTGGAAGAAAAAGGGATTATTGATGGCTACCGTGTGAGCCTGTCACGGGAACAGGTCGGCATCGCAATGAGCGTGTTTGTTGAGGTGAGCTTGAACAACCACCAAGAAGTGTCGATTGATAAATTTGAAAGTGCGGTTGTCGAGATGGAAGAGGTCATCAGCTGCCACGTTGTATCTGGGGCTTATGATTACTTGTTAGAAGTTGTCAGCCCTAACTTGATGGCTTACGAAGCATTTACCAGAAAGCTACAGCGACTCTCCAACGTAAAAGACATACATACCCATCTTGCGATTAGGCAAGTGAAAGGCAATGCGCCACTTCCGGTTTATACGGACTGACTGTTTATACGAGCTAACGGTTTATACGAACAAACTGTCTATACGAACTAACAGTTTATACCGACTAAGCCGTAGGTAGGTGACACGCTGCCCGATGACATGAGCTGAAAAAGAAATGATTTTATGACTAATAGGAAGTACGGTCGCTATTAACGGCTATCTGACGAATGCGGATACGCAACAATAAAAAACGGAGCACCTCGTGAA
>NZ_JBFRLX010000231.1:0-18757 GCF_041470165.1 Vibrio sp. 10N.286.46.A8 | reverse complement strand
GCTTTTATCTCGAACAAAGTTTAACCGCGAAAGGTCAACACGCCCTAAACAAGTGTTCCTTATTGCTGACCTCTTCGTAATGTCAGTTTTAAGTAAAGACGCTTGCGATCACACTCCGTAGGCCCAATAGTAATAATATTCACCATAACTGGAACGCTCTTATGTTTAACTCACTTACCTCGTTATTTAAACAATTAGTTGACGGCTCTGATTTAGGCAAAACGCCCACTGCCTCACCTAACTTAGCCATCGCCAGCTTGTTATGCGAAGTCGCTGGTGCAGACCACGCGATCAACGAATCAGAGCAACAAGCCAAACTGCACTTACTTCAGCGTTTACTGAACATAACCGAAGAAGAATCAAAAGCTTTATTAACACAAGCTGAGCCTCAAGTTGAACAATCTGTTTCTCTGTACGATTTCACTTCTCAACTGCGAGAGCTTTCGCAGCCGGTTCGCATAGAATTAATCAAAGCTATGTGGGAAGTCGCACATGCGGATGGAGAGATTGACCCACTTGAAGATTCAGTGATCCGTAAAACCGCAGAACTGCTCTACGTTGACCACAGTGACTTTATCAAAACTAAGCTGAACGTCATCGGTAAAAGCTAACCAAAGGCTCGATACTCACGTTAAGTGACTGGATCAACGTAAACGGTCGCCATGCATGATGCCTTTGAGCTCTAACGGCGTGCCCTTCTTAGTGACATAAAGGCCGCGCTGATTTGATACCAACACACTGCGCTTGCCTTGTGTTTGTTGAATGTATAAGTGCTTGATATTGAATGTCTGCTTATCTTGGGCCTGATCTTGATCCAATTGATAAAAGTAGTAATGATTCCCCCAGCGCAAGAACACGCCAAACATCTGCTTAGTTTGAGCGATATTCCCATCGATATCGTAACCAATGTACTGCATTTTGACTCGACCATTTTCCAATCGAAGTGATATTTTTTCCCAGCCTACCATCGGGTATTCTGCGGAAAATTTATAAGTACTTTTGGTTGCGAGCCCAGAAATTAAGCCTACATTTAGAATCACAAAAAACGTGAGTAAGATAGGCATCCAAAACTTACGATTCATATCACTCACCCTCGCTCATCGTCATTATCGTCATCGCAAGACAAAGATTTAAACTGGTGACTCATCTCTTTCCAGCGCCCGTTTATCAATGCGACGGCTTGGATATTCTGGCACCCAACTCCGATGCGATGCAGATAAAGCGAATCAACACCGAGTTCTGAGACGGTATTGAGTTCGGTTAATAATTCTTGATCAAAATTCAAACTGTCGTGATAAACATCCATGCCACGATAGCTCGTTTTATCCATAAAAAAAACGAACTGATAAAACAGCACGAGAAGAAGCGCGCTGACGACCATCCCTACGATACGAGATTGGTGACGAGTGAGAAAACTCTTAACCCTTCGCTGTTTATGAAGTTCCCGTTGTTGGGGTAATACAGACTCGCTTTTACTGTCATCACTGCGATCACTGTCAGTATTAAAAACCTCTAGCTCAACGGTTTCATTAGGAACATTAACTTGAGCTACTTGAGTTTGAATAGCAGAAATGGGTGTTGATAGATAACCACCAAGCTGTTGAGGCCTGCTAAAACTGTACCCTTGCTTCTGAACCGTTAAAATTTTGCACTCACAGTTCAGTTCATTCAACGCTGTACGAATGTTCTTTATCGCTACGTTTAGCGAGCTTCCTGTCACCACCCGCCCAGGCCAGCAATGTTCAAGAAGGAAGTCTCGGCCAATCGCTTTCGGGCTATTCATCACCAAATGTTCAAGGATCAAACTTTCGGATGAAGACAAGGTGACCTGCTTGTTAGAGCTCGAATTAATGAGAGTATTGTTATTCAATTCGATACCCGAAGCGTCTAAGGTGATCTTATCAGGGCTATTGGCGTTCATTTCGGCGAGGCGTTCATAAATAAAAGGTCATCAAAAAGGTGTTTATTTGGTCGAGCTAATACCAAACCATACATGGAAAAGAAGAGTAATAAGTTTAGTCAATAATTAAGCCAAATATAAGCTCAGCAAGTAACAAGATAAAATAACAACAAGGTGAGCCAGTCACGAAAACTCACTCACCTATGAACATAGCCAAGTTTAACTCTAAACTTGTCATGGTCCTATATTAAGACCTCGTCGTTACGCAATCTGAAAACGAAGTCACAATTCTGTTCTAGCGAAATTATAGTTCCAGTTTGAATCCAAGTTCACTAATCATAACTTCAGCGAAGCCTAACTTTACTGCATTCAACTGACTGGCAACTCCGCGAGCTTGTTCTTCGTTTTTAGCCAATATTGCCATTGAGTAAATGGGTCTGATCATCGCTTTTTGGTTTGGCTTCTCTTGAGCTATTTCTTGATGTTTTAAGTAAGCAGAAGTAATCACGCCTTGAGCGCTCCAATCGACAACCATTTGTAAATCTTGGCTGATAATCTCATCGACAATGAATTGATTCTCAGGCTCTGTCCAAGCGAGTTCGACTGCGTAGTTTTTGAAAGCGACGTCAGTGTTTAACCACTTATTACCGATGTCTCTGATTTCAGTCACCTCGACAAGCTCTTTAAATTGGAATGGTAGGTTACCAATCAACTCTCGAACGTGCTGTTCACTGTCCGCTTCAATCACAAACTTAATCATCGGAAATTTCTTGTCTCCGATAAAGCTTTCCGATACGAACATATCGTGTACCAAGCCCGCGTCAATTAAGTTAGCAAATGCTTTTTTCTGATGAGGCATCGCCTCAAATACCGCTTGAGCATCGTCGGTTTTCCAAGCGACTGACACACCGTATGCCGCAGCATGGGCATGGGTTGAAAAAATAGTCGCTGAAAGTAGAAAGCTAAAAATAGCTAAAAAGGTTCCTAGAGTTGTTTTCATTATGTGGTTTCCTGATTAGTCGCGAATAATTTCATACAAGTTAGGGTCAGCAGAAACCCCTTCGATTTTTAAAGGTGGTAGCTCTTTTCTCATCACTTGTATTGCATCATGGAATTGCTTCTTACTCTCCCATTCAGCGACATTGATAAAGCGGTATGTCGCGTCCGAGCTTAAAGAGCGGTGCAGTTTGGTCGATAGGTATCCGGGTTGCTTCATCAATACGTCTCGCGCATTTTCCCAATACGTTAATGTAGCGGCCTCATGGGCTGGCTCGACTGAAAAGGTATTTATCAATACAACGGGTTGTGCCGAAACCAACGCACTTACGCTTAGCGCCCCCAGTGCCAATCCATACTTAATAATGTTCTTCATCCTATTCTCCTTGTTTTGGGTGAGCTAACGCTATCATCTAGCTCTGCCCAATCAAGGCTGCAACCTGCGATTTAATATTAATTAAAAAGCTAAATTTCAAACCAATATTATTCACTCGTAAAATAAGCGATGTAGCCATTCACTATTGATAAACCACTTGTTGAAATTAGGTTTCTTGGGATAGTCATTGCCCTTAACGTGAATAGTCATTGCCCTCAATTTGGATCGTCATTACCCTCAAATAACAGGCACAAAAAAACCACCTAATAAGTAGGTGGCTCTTCATTTTAATAACTCACAAGATTCAGGCTAACTTTAAGTGTTTAACCTTTCAGTATTTAACCAAGCGCCTCTCTGAAATACAAACGATTACAACATAGTCAGCGCAAGCTTTGCCAAGTTATAAGCGTCAACATAACCAGAGTGCTGACGACCTTCCCACTCAATGTTTTTCGCTTCTTGAGCAGCACGGTGACCAATACGTTTTTCTTTCAATCGATTCTGAACTCGATAAAGCGTGGCGATATTCAAGAACTCGCTGAACGGAGGTTCGATGCCTTTCTCAATACACTCTTTGTGTAAGATAAGGTCGTCACGTCCCCACGCTGCATAGATTTTTTTTGGTCCACCGAAGTTCTTAATCATCGACTTGATGACAGATTCTAATGGACGACCTTGCTTTTCGATTTTACGAGGTGTTATGCCCGTTAGCTCGGCGCAGAACAGAGAGACTTCATCTTTCTCTGGCTTAACGTAGTATTGTGCTCGCTTGACGATAGTGCCAGATGCTAGATCAATTTCAGCAAGACCAACTTCAATGATCTCGCCTGTTGTTCCCACACCGTCTTCGCTCCAACAGCACATTTCCAAATCGAAACATACCACTCGATTGTGATTCATACGTCGCCTAATTCTCTCGTCAAAAATTTTGTCAAATTGTACATGAGCCCAATACAGAACTCGACCCTAGTTGCATCAAGTGCTCATTTAGCCTGCAATTGTAACGCGATTTCGGCCATTTGACTTACTTAGGTAAAGCATACTATCGGTTTTTTGAAGGAGCTCTTCGATGTCTTCTTTACTGCGGATGGTAGCACCGATACTTAGAGTACAACTCAATAGTTGACCTTTATGCTCACAGTGAGACTCGCTCACCGTATCTAAAATACATTCTAAATAACGTGCCAGCGCGTCGTGTTCAATGACGCTCGAAATGATACCAAACTCATCTCCTCCCATACGGAAGACATGATCGCCCTCTTTCAAACTGCCTGAAATCAACTGAATTACATGAACCAGTAAGGCATCACCAGCCGGGTGGCCAAATTGATCATTAATCCCTTTAAATTTATCGACATCAAATCCAATCAAGCTAAACGGCTTGTCACCTTGTATCGCTTTATCGAGCACCTTATTAAAGGCTCGTCGATTATAAATCTCTGTGAGGCTGTCATGATTGGCAAGAAAACGGAGTTCTTCCGTTCTTTCATCAATCATTTTATACAGGCGTACTTTTTCTTGGACTTGCAGTTTAACGATATAAGAAAGCAACAGTGAAATAGTCGTGCCCACGAGGGCAATCCCGGCCAACACCAGGTAACCATTAAACGAAATGCATGAGTCTATCTTGAAGTCGACAACCCATTCACGGTTAGTGAGTGTGATTTTCTTGGTGATATGTTGTCCAGTCACACCCTCATAACCTGTCGTTTCGAACAAGACAGGTGCATCTTCGGCTTCAAAACCGACATCACTAACGCGGACATAAACATTCATATCCCCAACCGTCGAAGCCAGCAAGTTCTCAAAATAGTATGTGGTGCGAACCACACCAATTACAACGCCGAGTAAGTTGTCACTCTCTCCCTCAAAGACAGGGTGATACACCAACATGCCACTCTTTTTTGTGTCTTTATCTAGCCCATCTTGTATCAAGCGAACTTTGTCTGAAATATTCGCCTTACGTGTCTGTTTGATATTATCTAGAACGAGATCAAATCGCTCTCTAGAAGAGTAAAAGCCAAGAACTTTGTTGTTTGGTTCTGTATTGGGGAAAATATCGCTAGCAACGAAAGCTGGCTGACCATCCAAAATGTAGCCATAGATTTTTGCTTGGTTCTTAGGAATGGTATACAGCTTAAAGAATGGGTACTTTTCTTTCATTTTCGCCGTGTGCTCAGCTATCTCGTCTGCGGGCACTTTTTGCATCCACTGCAAGGCAATTAAACTCTTTGAATCATCTATGGTTTGCTTAGCAAAGCGATCAAACTTATCCCAATTTTCAGGGTCATTTGCGTAGAAAAAATTAGCACCAGACCCAATATATGCAACATCATTATCTATAAAGGCTTCCAAGCTCAATGTCTGGTGAGTAGCAAAACTATCCAAATTCATATTCAGCGCACGCTTTTGATTAAGCATGACTAATACAAAGCACAAAACAGTAATCAAAAAACTGACCGAAAATACGACCAACGGGAGAGTTTGTCTCTTCAACCCTGTTAGTGGGTCAGTAGTTTGGGGCATGCGGGTTCCAAATAGGCTCTATTGAATGAAAAGTATATAACGGACGGAAATAATGCTCCATTCATGTTTAGTCCTAAATGTCACATTAAACGGGCATTTTGTAAATTTTACTGACCCCCATGACCAATAACCAGACAAATCTCGACTAAATTTCAAGCTAACACACTAAAAAGCCACTTGTTTGAAAACATTAAATACACCTCTTAAGCCTTGAATATGCTAGTATCCACCCATATTTATAGCGTGAAAGCGACCGTTTCAGTCTCGTGCTACCGAGTTTCTTTCCAATCTGTATATTCCTTTAAACCGACGAATATACCGTTAAATCAATTTTAAAGAGAAATCACTATGATCGTTGATTTGAACCTAATCCCACAAACGTTTGATATGCTTCACGCAGGCCTAACTGCATCAAGCGTTTTACTACTGCTTATTGCCGTTTCTCGTAAAACCCAAGTGGTTGAGAAAGTCGTAGAAAAGCCAGTAGAAAAGATCGTTGAAGTTGAAAAGCCAGTTGAGAAAATTGTCGAAGTAGAGAAAGTTGTTGAAGTTGAACGTGTAATCGAAAAAATCGTAGAAGTTGAATCTAAGCTGGCAACAGCACCAACAGATTCTGCAATGCAGCTACTGTCTATCATGCAGCAAGAAGCTCGTTTAATTGACTTCCTAAAAGAAGACCTAACTTCATTCTCTGACGAAGAAGTTGGCGCAGCAGCACGTGTAATTCACACTGGCGGTAAAAAAGTGTTAGCCGATTACGTGACGCTTTCTCACATCCGTACTGAAGATGAAGAAACGCGCATCACGGTTGTTGAAGGTTTCAACCCTCAAGAAATTCGCCTAACAGGCAACGTAACGGGCAATGCACCGTTCAATGGCACATTGGTTCACAAAGGTTGGAAAGCAACTGACATGAACCTGCCTAAGCTTGCTGAGAACTACGATGCATCTGTGATTGCACCGGCAGAGGTGGAGCTATAATGGAACACCAAACACAGCCATCATCGCACGAGTCATCTGCACAGACGCATTCACAAGAGCTATCTTCTCAAGAGCAACAGCAAGCGCCTAAGTTCAGTGTCGGTATCGATTTAGGTACTACACACTGCGTTTTGTCTTTCATCGACACAACAAATGAAGACGCTCGCGTTGAGGTGATGCCAATCCCTCAATTGACGGCACCTGGTACAGTAGAAACTCGCAGCCAACTTGGCTCGTTCCTATACCAGCCGCACGAACATGAAATGAATGCGGGCTCTCGCGTTCTTCCTTGGTCTTCTGAACCTAAAGCGCTAGTCGGTGCGATTGCTCGTAACCTAGGTTCGAAAACCCCTATCCGTTTGGTAGCAAGTGCAAAATCTTGGCTATGCCACGGTGGTGTTAACCGTCGTGATGCGTTCCTTCCAGCAGGCAGCCCTGAAGAAGTTGAAAAGGTATCTCCGCTTAAGACAACTGAGTTGTACCTTGAGCACCTTAAAGATGCTTGGAACCACGCTAACCCAGAACACAAACTGGCAGACCAAGATGTAACGATCACCGTTCCAGCTTCGTTTGATCCTGCGGCTCGAGACCTAACGGCTGAAGCTGCGCGTAATGTTGGTTTTACTCACCTAACGCTTCTTGAAGAGCCACAAGCAGCTCTTTACAGCTGGATTGATAACAGCAACGATACTTGGCGCGATGAAGTGAACGTTGGTGACATCGTTCTAGTTGTCGATATCGGTGGTGGTACAACCGACCTTTCGTTAGTTGAAGTAACACAAGACGAAGGCAACCTAAGTCTGAACCGCATCGCGGTAGGTGAGCATATCCTACTTGGCGGCGACAACATGGACTTAGCACTCGCTTACCGTCTGAAAATGAAACTGGCACAAGAAGGCAAAGAACTGGCTCCTTGGCAGGTTCAAGCGATGACTCACGCGTGTCGTGATGCGAAAGAAGCACTGCTAAACGATGCTGAACTGCAATCTGTGCCTATCGTTGTACCTAGCCGCGGCTCTAAACTACTGGGCGCAACACTGAAAACCGATCTGACTCAGCACGAAGTACAACAAACATTGGTTGATGGCTTCTTCCCACAAGTCGCTGTAACGGATCACCCAGTACAGAAAACTCGTGGTGCACTGACTCAAATGGGTCTACCTTACGCTCAAGACGCAGGTATTACTCGTCACATTGCTGCATTCCTTTCTAAGCAAGCGAACGCGCTTTCTGGAAATAGTGAAACCGCTCAACAAGATTTCAACCCGTTTGCAAACATGCCCGGTATGCCCGGTACAGAAGCGCCAGCAGCAGACTTCATCAAACCAACAGCGGTACTGTTCAATGGTGGTGTTCTAAAATCTAACCTACTTGCTGATCGTCTTTCAGACACGATCAATGAATGGCTAATTAATGCAGACGCAGAATTCGCTAAACAGCTTTCAGGCCTAGACTTAGACCTAGCGGTTGCAAGTGGCGCTTCATACTACGGCGCAGTTCGTCGTGGCCAAGGCGTTCGTATCCGCGGTGGTATCGCTTCTTCTTATTACGTAGGAATTGAAAGCGCGATGCCAGCTATCCCAGGTATGGCTCCTCCAATGGAAGCACTGTGTGTTGCACCATTTGGCATGGAAGAAGGCTCAAGCGTTCAAGTTCCGAGTCAAGAGTTTGGTCTAGTGATTGGCCAGCCAGTACACTTCCAATTCTTCGGTTCAACAACACGTCGTGAAGACCAAGCAGGTACGCACCTTGATCACTGGGCTCCAGAAGATCTTGATGAGCTTCCTGAAATCCAAGTGACACTGCCTGTTTCTGAAGGTCGTCGCGAAGGTGAAGTGGTTCCGGTGACTTTGGCGTCTCGTGTTACTGAATTAGGCACGTTATACCTAGAAGCGATAGCCACTGACAATGGTCAGAAATGGCATGTTGAGTTCGACGTTCGTGAAGACTCGAATAACGACTCAAACGTAGAAGCATAATGAATCAACGGCACCTTAGCGGGTGCCGTTACTTTATCAATGCGATTCCCTAGCCCTGTATTAAAAGCATTCCAAAGACAATAATAAGACCAAAATTATCCATTAACTGGTCATCACTTTGGCAGAATAAGGTTTTGTATGGCATCTCCTCGTTTTTTAGTCGGCATTGACTTAGGCACAACCAATACTGTTGTCGCTTACTGTGAAATCAACGACGACCTACAACATGCTCCCGTTTCTCTTTTCGATATTGACCAACTCATCGGCCCCGGTGAAGTGGTTCGCAAGCCTCTACTTCCATCATTTCGTTATCATCCCGCACAAGGTCAGATCTCCCCTTCCGATCTCACCATGCCTTGGGAACCGAGCTTAGTTGAAGGCGATATTCAAAATGTCATCGTTGGTGAATGGGCTCGCGAACTGGGCGCAAAAGTCGAAGGCCGCCAAGTATCCAGTGCAAAGAGCTGGTTATCTCACCAAGCGGTTGATCGTAACTCCGACATTCTGCCTTGGGCAGGCGCAACTGACGTCGATAAGGTGTCTCCTGTTGTCGCAAGCGCAAGCTACCTTAACCACATCCGTCAAGCATGGAACTACCGTAACCCAAGCAATAAGCTTGAAGACCAAGACGTTGTAGTCACCGTTCCTGCTTCATTCGATGAGACAGCACGTAAGCTGACACTCGAAGCGGCAGCACTTGCTGGTTTAGGTAAGATTCTATTGCTCGAAGAGCCGCAAGCCGTTTGTTATGACTGGTATGCCCGTCACCAACAAACCGCTACAGACGAACTTCAACAGATCCCGCTGATTCTAGTGTGTGATGTTGGTGGCGGTACTACCGATTTAAGTTTGATCGAAGCGAGCTTCAAATCGGATAACGGTGGCAATCAAGAGCTCGCACTCGACCGTATCGGCGTTGGCGAACACTTGATGCTCGGGGGTGATAACCTCGATTTGGCTCTTGCCCACCTTGCAGAGCAGCGCTTCAATCAAAACAAAAAATTGAATGCTTCGAGCCTAACCAAGCTTATTCAGCAGACTCGCGCCGCAAAAGAGAGCCTGCTGTCTGCTAATGCGCCAGACGATGTGAAGATCACCATGCTGGGCAGCGGTTCAAAACTGCTTGGCGGAACGAAGAGTATTGGTTTAACCAAACAAGAAGTTCATCAGATTGCACTAGAAGGTTTCTTCCCGCTTTCAGAGTTTACGGAAGTACCCGACAAACGACGTAGCGCGGTTGTAGAGTTCGGTCTACCCTACGCAGCAGATCCTGCTGTAAGTAAGCACGTTGCCGAATTCCTAGCGACCCACCAGCAAGTATCTAAAGCCGCATTGGAAAAGTCAGACTCTGTTGAGTTTGATGATACCAAACCTGCAATTCCTGTTGGTGTGCTACTCAATGGTGGTGTGTTCAACAGTGAACTGGTAACAGAGCGAATTACTCAGTTACTTGGCAATTGGAACGGTGCACCAATCACCGTCTTAGATAACCCTCACCCTGACTGGTCTGTAGCCCTTGGTGCTGTAGCTTTTGGTAAAGCACGCCGTGGTGCACAACTGAAAATCGGTGGCGGTGCCGCTCGTTCTTACTTCTTGCATCTACAAGAGAAGAACAAGATGGGCAAAGCGCTTTGTCTGCTTGCCAAAGGTACTGAAGAAGGCCAAGAGATACGCTTAAACAGCCGTCGTTTCTCGCTGACTTTAGGTGAGCCAGTACGATTTAATCTACTGACTTCAACCCACGATCAAATTGCTCATGACACCGCTATTCAAAATGGTGTCATGGTCAATGTCGACGCTGACTTGTTCTCCCCTCTTCCACCGTATATTTCAACACTGGAAGGTTCAGGTACTGCAGAGCTCCAAGCCAACCAAAAAGAACGCGTCGAAGTATTGCTCGCGTGTCAATTAACAGAAGTCGGCACACTGAAAATGGAGTGTGTGAGTACAGAAGATGACTCTAAACGTTGGTTGCTCGAGTTTGAAGTCAGAAACAAGCAAGGCGATGAGTCTGATACCGCTAAACTTCACCCAAGGCTGGATGAATGTAAGGAATTGATTTCTCGTCTGTACAGCGGCAACAAGAAGAGTGCTGAATCGAAAGAGATCAAAACACTATCGAAAGATCTTGAGAAACGACTCGGTAAGCGTGATGAATGGGATTTCACGACCCTTCGCCATCTGTTTGATACCTTTTCATTAGGTCGTAAACGCCGTCGTCGTTCAGAAGCACACGAGAAGAACTGGCTGCGTTTGGCGGGTTACTCGCTGCGTCCAGGCTTTGGCGATCCGACTGACTCATGGCGTATCGAACAAATTTGGGGCCTTTACCAACAAAACATTCAGTTCCAGAACCACCAAGGTTGGACGGACTGGTGGGTATTCTGGCGTCGTGTTGCGGGTGGCCTGAATCAAGAACAGCAAGAAACCATCTTGGCTGATATCGCGAAGTACCTTCACCCAGGTGCAATGAAGAACCCTAAGACAGCGAAAGATGCGCAAGACAATGGCTATGAAGCCATGGTGAGATTGGCTGCGTCCCTTGAGCAACTCGAGGTGGAAGATAAAGTTCTATTGGCTACATGGTTCTTGAGCAAAGCAATTAACCATAATCAGTTCCAACAGGCTCACTGGTGGGCTCTGGGTCGCTTAGCGTCTCGTACACCTTTATACGGAAGCCAACACAGCGTCATTCCAAGAGAGCAAGCAGAACAGTGGTTACCAAAGCTGCTTGACCAGAATTGGCAGAAAGAGCAAATGATTGCTTTCGCGGCAGTGATGATTTGCCGCAAGACAGGTGACCGACAGTTCGATATCTCTGATGACTACCGTGCTCAAGTTCTTGATAAATTAAAGCAAAGCAAGGTACCTGATTCATGGCTAACGCTAGTGAGTGAAGTCACTGAACTTTCTGAGAGCGAGTCTAAACGCGTATTTGGTGATGCATTACCAAGCGGGTTAAGCCTGATTAATAACTAGGTTTAAAAACGATTAGCTTTAGTTGTTAATGAGTAAAGAAGCTAACGAGAAAAGAAAAAGCCACTTTCGATTCGTTGAAAGTGGCTTTTTTATTGGTGGCTTAAGGCTGGTATGTTTAGTCGACTTATCGCATCTTGGTTAAGAGCCTTAGCCGTATTGCAGTTCATCATTGTTAATGTTTCGTACCTGTTGGGTTGATAGGAAAATCCGTATTTTCATAAATATCAGATAACTTTTTCGGTTTCTTCTCTTTAGCTCCTTGGTTCAATTGATTATGAGTTTCGCTTAAAAGCCATTCCTCATGCATTTTTGCTGAATCCAAAAACTCTGGATCTTCCATTGCTTCCTTGCGAAGTTTATTTACACGTTCGAGAGTATCCCAAATCATAATACTTCACCTCCACTAAGGCAGTAATATTAAGATAGCTCAAACACACAAAACTTCAACTAACCCAATGAGATAGCGATCTCAATTTCGTAATTTGCCCACTTTAAAAAAGTGGAAGCGCTCATTTTCAATTGAGCTCAGACAGTGGGTATTCCCCATGATCTTCAAAGATCATCAGGTATAAAAAAAGCGAGCTTAATGCTCGCTTCTTGTCTGTCTATCTGTTGATCGGATCGCCAACACTCGCACGATTAAATCAAACCAACTTAAGCACGGTTACCAATTTTAACGGTACCATTTGTAGCAAACCAAAGTGCTTCTGAACGGCGGCGACCTAGTAGAATCGGGCCATCATCGTAGAACAAAAAGTTTTTCCAATGCTTCTTGAAAACCGACCATTTGGTTTCAAGTACATTGTATTTTTCATAGCAAAAATAAACAGTTACGTCATCTTGCCAATCAATGAAGTTAAGGATTTCTTCTGGCATTTCAGGTTCATCGGCTTCCCAATTTGCCATCCAGCTGATCTCTTCGTTCCAGTTAGATGCCTTGCTCGGCCAGTCTTGCGAACTTAGTCTCTCAGCATCAGGGCTTTGAGGGCTTACGTTCTCTTTCCAAAACTGAGATGCCCTTGCCTGTGTCATTGGTTTTATCTTTTCCAAATCTTCAGCGGGTAGTGGCATTGACTGGTGAGTGAAAATCCATTTTCTTTGGTATTCTTCCAAAGTTGTATATGACATCAAAATTCCTCAAATATCTTCTCAGGCTTATGGGCTTACCATGCCTATATGTTCTTTCGATACAGCGATGACTTCATTTTATTTATGTTCTCCGCTGTATCTAAATTCAATGTTTTACACTCACACGGAGCGTTTATCTTGCCAGTTTGGGTTTACCAGTGCCGTCAACACGTGATCTTCCCATTTACCGTTAATCTGTAGGTAATCTTTGGCAAAACCTTCTCGAACAAAACCAAGATGCTCTAATACACCCGCACTTCGTTCGTTGTGAGGCATGTAGCCCGCCATTAAGCGGTGCATGTTCTGCACATCAAACATGTAGTCTTTAGCCATGCTTAAGCCTCTGCGCATGTAACCGTGGCCCTGTGCACTTTGCGCCAATGAGTAACCGACATTACAAGCGTAGAACGGGAAACGAGACAAATTACTGAACGATATGGTACCTAACATTTCATTTGAATCGGCATTAATCAACAAGCAATAATAGCCTAGCCCCAATTTATGGAGTTCGTTTAACTTAATCAGCCGTTGAGCCCAATCCGCTCTGTCAAAGAACGCATCCTCTCGGGTCGGTTCCCAAGGCTTAAGGTACTCTCTGTTCACCTGAAAGTACTCACTGATCATGCTCGCATCATAGATCTCAGCCGTTCGTAAAATTAGGTTGCCATCACGTTTATCAATACGTTGCTGCGTACTCGAATCTTCCATAGTCTTGTTCTTATTCTTTTGTCTCTTTTTCGTTACCGCCTCACTCTTACCGAATTTAGCAGTCTAATATCATCAGCTCTTTCTGATACCGTAATCACGAAGCTTATTCGCAATTGAGGTGTGAGATACATTCAAACGTTTAGCAAGCTTACGGCTTGATGGGAATGACTGATAAAGCTTCTCTAAAATCTGAGATTCATAGTCTTTCATGATCTCGTCTAGCGAGCCGTCTAAGCTTAAATTCGCCATTCCAGCAGTCATAGTGTCAAGCTGTGGCAGGTGGAATTGCTCAACCGTTAACGTATCTGAATCCAACTCTGTTAGTGCACGTAGAACCATGTTGTCTAACTGACGAATATTGCCTGGCCATTGGTAGTTACCTAATTGGTCGATTAGTTCTTGAGTCAACTTTGGTTTTAACATACCTAACTGCTGTGCGTACTTTGCAACGAATAGCTCCAGTAATGGCGCAACATCGTTTGAACGTTCACGCAAAGCAGGAATCGATAAAGTCAGTACATTCAAGCGGTAGAACAGATCTTCACGAAACGAGCCCGAGTCGGCTAATTCAGAAAGGCGATGGCGCGTTGATGCGATAATACGAACATCCGCGTGCATCTCTTCTTCTTCACCAACACGACGGAATGAACCATCTTGTAGGAAACGCAGCAGTTTGATTTGTAGATGCGGGCTCATTTCGCCGATTTCATCTAAAAATACCGTACCGCCATTCGCTTGTTCGAAGATGCCTTTATGACCTTGTTCATGGTTGAATGAGCCCGGTGCATGTCCAAACAATTCCGTTTCTGCTACGTCATCAGGCATTGATGCACAGCTTAGAATCAAAAATGGAAAAGAAGATCGATTTGAACGGTTATGACACGATTTCGCCAGCATCTCTTTCCCCGTGCCTGTGTCCCCTTCAATAAGCAGAGGTTGATCTAGCATAGCCAGTTTTTTAGCTTGACTGATCAAGGCTTTATGGCGATTAGAGACACCTACAAAGTGTTCAAAACCTAGGTTATTCTGTTCAGGGATGGCGTCTGGCGCGTTCATTTCTTGGTTACAAGAACGAATCGTCATTACTGCACTCGCCAGTACCGCTTCGTTGACATCACCACCTAGATAAATAGGCAGAATTTCAATAGAGAAATCTAGGCCATCTAGCACCACGACTTCACGATGACGCGTTACATCGCCTTCAATCCAACGAGCGAAGTTAAAGCTAGGAACGAACGTCGCTAGTGGCTCACCGATCACTTCTTCTTCTTGTTTGTTGAAGAGGTTCAATGCAGCGTGGTTTGCCATGTCGACGGAGCCTTTAAGGTCAATCGCAATCACAGGATCAGGTAGGTTTGCCAGCAGGGCAATCAGTTCAGTGTTATGCCTCTCGCTTGGCATAAACTGGATTTTACGTACATCCTTCACACCTGAAATTCGGCGAATTTCAGCCATAAGTTCACTAAAAGCATCAAAATTAATATCCGGGCAATTTAGGTAAATAATACCTTTAACATCAATTTCGATTCCTCGTAAATCAATGCTTTTTGAGGCCAAGATATCGAGCAACTCACGCGTTAAGCCGAGTCTGTCTTCACACAATACTTCAAGACGCACAAATAGTCCTATTATAGGTGTCAGGATAAGTTGACAGTAGTGTGAATTAAGCTCTAAGTTCAGTCAAGAAGAAGAGTAAACATATGTTTACTCTTCGCTCGCAAATCACTCAACTTCCTTGTGTATATAGACTTTATAGGAAGGTAATTCGCTTTATTTCCTACATTTCAATTTTAAGCACTTCGCTTTACTTTAAGGTAATGCGCTTTATTTCAGAAAGGACGGCTTTGCGAAGGTCGGAGAGTTTTACTTTTCGCTCATTATGCCAAGGCATAGGACGCAGCAATGTCATTGCTTTTAAGCCCAGTCTCGCAGTGAGGATGCCGACACCGAGCCCCTGCCCTGCTCGAGCTGAGACTTTACCTGCAAGATCCATCGAGACGAGATCCATACTCGCATCAATCGCCAGCTCACTGGCTCCTGCAGCGGCCATGTTGATTAACACCAGTTTAAATAGCTTTATACGAGACCAGTAGCCAAGCTCAATGCCATACACATCAGCAAGCTTGTCTATCATGGTAAAATTGCGCCAAGCCACCAGCAACATATCTGCTGCCGCCAATGGGCTCACAGCAACCAAAGCCGCGGATTCGGTAGAGAACTTAGTGACGATCTGAGTAGCGACCTTATCTTGCTGACTCACGACCAACGCATCGTATATATCCAACACTTCAGCATCGCTGTGGGCTGGATTAATGCTATTTCGCCACTTATCGTATGAAGGAGACTCAACCACTATACCGCCCAGCTTGGCAATGTTTTCACAGAACGCTTTGCCTCTACCAACACTCTGGCTTTGCAGTAGCTCTTCACTCTGCTCTTGCATACTGAAATGGTCTTTCAGCGAACGCAGCTTCCACAACTCTTTGCCTATTGCGCCTAAACCTAATGAAGCAATGGCAGCGATAAAACCAGCCCACCCTAAAGCTAGCCAGTCAGCGGTTTGAATAGCGGTAATGACAGAGTCAATCGCCTGCCAGCCCACCAGACCTGAGAAAGCGACCAGTAAACCCGTTCCAAACCACTTCTTCTTTTTGCTCGGTCGAATCACTTGTTCCAATTGCAGCTCAGCGTCTCCATCAAGGTCGGTTTCCAATTGTGGTTCAACGGGCACAAACTTCTCTTGTTCCGTGAATAGCTTTTGAGCACCCAAATCTGGGGTAACTTCATTCTTATCCGGCTCATCGAACGAGGTCTTCAACGGTTCATCAAAGACCTGTTTCGTTTTTAATTCACTCATTTCAATTGCCTCAATTACTTCAACTTGTCGCCAATTAGATACTCTAAAACCTTGTCGATTCTTAGATGCTGACAAGGCTCGTCAGAGTGCTGCTCCATCGGCCTAAAGCTCGTAAAATCAAACTGGTTGGTTTCCCAATACTGTTTGTTTGGCAGTTTACGCGGCACCTCGCCCGGATACATGGTTTGAGGGACATTATCTAAAGTCACACCTTGCAACGCCGGAACATTGTCTGAACCTGACGAGATATAACCCGCGCTAGTCGCTTGAATAGACGCAATGCTCATGCAACTCATGTCGATGTGTTCAAACGCCGCCTGTTGCCAAGCAGGGTGTACCATCTGCTGTAACAGCGATACCAAGTTCGGATGTTGATCCGGTGTCACGTGATCAGCCTTAGTGGCAGCAAACAAGATCTTGTCAATCTTCGGCGCAAACAAGCGTCTTAGCATATTGCTTCGCCCGTACTTAAAGCTCTTCAATAACTGTTCTAACGCACCACGCATGTCCATGAAAGAGTCATAGCCTGCGTTAAGTGGTTGTAAGCAATCCACCAGCACGATTTGTCTGTCGAACGTGGCAAAGTGATTCTTATAGAACGCCTTTACGACTTTCTGTTGATACTCTTCATAACGCGCTTTTAAAACCGCATAGTTGCTGGTTTTTGAGAACTTACCCTTGGGAGCAGCGCACGGAAAAAATTGCAGCACAGGCGCGCCTTCAAGCTCACCCGGCAATACGAATCGACCCGGTTGTACCCAGTGCAATCCGTTATCCTTACAAGTATGAAGGTACTGAGTATAGCTATCGGCAATCGCGACCAGTTTCTTTTCTTCTGCTTCGGCTAGCAAGTCAATGTCGCCACGTATTGCGTTCCACTGTTGCGAATAGGTTTCTCTATCGCCGTTCAACGCGGCAAATTGAGATTGACTCCAAGTATCAAAGTCCATGTCCAACAAAGGTAAATCAAGCAGCCATTCGCCCGGATAATCAACAATATCGAGATAAAGGGTGCTGTTTTTGCTCAGCAGCTTCTTTGCGCCTTTAGCTGGCTTATATTTAATCGCTAGACGAATCTCGCTAACATCTCGCGTTGGCACTGGCCATTCTGGTGGTTGTGCATTCAACGACTCCATCGCTTCATCATAAGAGAAACGTGGGATCATCATGTTTTGTTGCGGGATGCGCTTTGCGCCAATAATTCTGCCATCTCTCGCCGATGCAAGTAGAGGCAGATTTTTGTGGGTAGACGTATGAAGAAGCTGATTAACCAGCGAAGTAATGAATGCTGTCTTACCCGCACGAGAAAGCCCCGTGACCGCTACTCGAATGTGAGAATCCGTTCCTCTGCTTATAAAGTCACTCATTTCTTGAGTTAGGTGTTTCATTTGAACGACTCCGTGATAATTAGGCCAGTCGGTTATGATAATAGATAGGCTAGCCTATGTTCTTTCCCTATTAGGGTTGTTTGTATGCTTTTGCTTTTTCTTTTGCTTGTTCTTTTACTAATAGTGGTGAGTATGCAATACCCATTCTTAATGCTAGATGAATAAAAGCCCCTGACTACATTCATAATCAGGGGCTTTAGAATTTGTCTGCGATATCTGACTCTTAATCGTCTTCAATCAACTTGTAGATAACAAACAGTGCAATCTCTGCGATTAGCCAAAGCGCACAAGTAATTGTCACGTATTTATTATCAAAGATGCTGATCCCTTTCAAGATCAGGTCGTAACCAACAAAAGCACCAATCACCACTGCCAAGATAATCTGTAGGATCTGAATAAAACGAGGCATTCCTCTCTCCTATGTTCTTATATCAAACTATGTGTTTATCACTATATCATTGATAATAAGACAAAAGTGCAAATAATGCTGCACTTTTGTCTTCAACTTTCTGTCAAGATTTGCAATTCAAACGCTGAAGTTAGCGACAATTACAATTTTTTGGCGTCGGTTAATTATGCTTTTTCAGCTTCAGCAATTTTCACTTTCCACGTGTCAGGGCCGATCTGGTGCGCGTTCACGCCATTAGAGTCAACCGCAACCGTTACCGGCATATCTTCAACTTCAAACTCGTAGATCGCTTCCATACCGAGATCTTCAAACGCAACCACACGTGCTTTTTTAATGGCTTTCGCGACTAAATAAGCCGCACCACCAACCGCCATTAGGTAAACTGACTTATGTTGTTTGATTGATTCAACGGTCGCAGGGCCACGTTCTGCTTTACCAATCATGCCCATAATGCCAGTTTCTTCTAGCATCATGTCGGTGAACTTATCCATACGAGTAGACGTTGTCGGGCCAGCAGGACCTACCGCTTC